>JBIIUL010000067.1:0-5941 GCA_044340015.1 Candidatus Planktophila sp. | reverse complement strand
AAAATCTCCACGGAGCTTTGTTAATACTTCCCCGATACTCAAATACGCGCGTGCTGGAACGCTCACGTTAATCTCCCCTACTGCTAGTTAAGCGGTTGATAAATTCTCTGTAAAACTTTTACTTCTTTTTAACTTCCTATTATTTGAATATTACTTACTCTTATTTGGCGCCACGAAGAGCATATGAAACTTACCGATCTGAATCTCATCACCTGTAGTTAAGGGTGAGTTAAGAACCGATTGATTGTTTAGATATGTTCCGTTGAGGCTTCCTTGATCTTTGATGCTGAATCTCTGTTCATCTTTAACAATGACCGCATGCTTTCTTGAGACCGTTACATCGTCTAAGAAGATCGGTGAATCAACTGATCGACCAATTGCAACTTCATCGCTATCGATAAGAAATCTCGCGCCCTTTGAAGGACCACGATGGATAACGACCATTGCTCGGTCGGCTGGACCTTCGATGATTGCTGTTATGGCTAAGCGGTCTGACTCGCTGGCAGATGAGAGAAGGGCGTTAAGAGCGCTCTCCGGGGAACCATCTACGACCGAGCGGAGTCCGAGGTGGAGGGTGCTGGTGAGTTCGCCGTTGCTTTCTGGTTTATTCATATCGCTCCCCCTTCACTTGGCTTTCCTTGAGGTTCAACTTCAACCTGAGGCTGACCTTAGGGTGAGAAAAGAAAGAAATCAAGCGGTAAAAAGTACGGAAAATTCCCGATTTCTATGCGGTGATTTGACGGTAATCATCTGCAGAGAGTAAGCCGGCCGGAGGAGCCGCGACTTCAATCTCGGCCAACCAACCTGCACCATAAGGATCTGAGTTGATCGTCTCTGGCGCGTTATTGAGCGCTTCGTTGATCGCAACGATCTTTCCTGAAACTGGAGCGAAGATTTCAGAGACGCTCTTAGTAGATTCAACTTCACCGCAAACTTTATCTGCAACAACGCTTTCGCCAACCTTGGGCAACTGCACATAGACGATGTCACCAAGGGCACCCTGAGCGTAATCAGTAATTCCCATGCGGAATGTATTTCCGTTGGCCAAAACCCACTCGTGCTCTTTTGTGTATTGCAAGTTATCTGGAATAGATGACACTAGAACTCCCCCTGATTGATGGGAGAAAACTATCGCGATTTACGAAGAGATGTAACCGCAGAGCCGAGATAAGTAACACCCGTAAAGAGATAGAGAGTTATCCCCCAGATCGCAAAGCTCCAGCCGAAGATATAGGCGAGAGTTCCGTACCAATTTGGATTTAGCGCTAGTAAGAGAAATGGAAACGCATAGAGCAGATTAAAAGTCGCCGCTTTTCCGAGATAAGTAACCTTAAGCGGAGGTAGAGACTTTGCTGTCAACGCCAACGTTGCGATCGCGAGGACTAAGTCGCGGATTACTAGAACCAAAATCACCCAAAACGGAATCGCATCGCGCAGGTAGAGAACGATGAGAGTTGCAACGATATATAGACGATCAATTGCCGGATCTGCCAATTCTCCAAAGCGCGATTCCTGGCCCCAAGCACGGGCGATCTTGCCGTCGAAGTAGTCGGTTGCTCCCCCAATTGCCAAAGTCAAAATCGCCCAACCATCTGCCTCAAGGGCGATAGCCAGGTAGATAAAGAGCGGAATCCCAAGGGCACGCAGAAAGGTGAGCGCATTCGGAACGGTGACTAGAGATAGCTTCTTCATAATCGTCATTAATCGCGCTCTTTTACTCGAATCGCGACCATAACTGGCGTGCCCGGGAATCCGAACTCTTCACGTAGGCGACGCTCGATAAAGCGGCGGTAAGACGGTTCGATCCAACCGCTGGAGAAGATAACGAACTTAGGTGGTGCGATGCCTGCTTGTGTTGCATAGTAAATCTTTGGTTGCTTGCCACCGCGGACTGGCGGCGGAGTCGCTCCGATTAGGGCGCCTAAGAATGAGTTGAGTTTTGCAGTTGGAACGCGACGTTCCCAGCTATCGATCGCGGTACGAAGCGCCGGCGCTAAACGATCCCGGTGCCAACCGGTCTTGGCTGCAACATTTACTCGCTGCGCCCATTCAACTTGATCAAGGTGGCGGTCAATCTCTTTATCCAACTGATCGCGGCGGTCTTCATCAACGAGATCCCACTTATTCATGACGATCACCATTGCTTTACCGGCCTCTTCAACCATGGTGATCACGCGTAGGTCTTGTTCAGATATCGGCAGCGAAGCATCTAAAACAACTACGGCGCATTCGCAACGTTCTAGCGCGCTCTGCGTGCGAAGCGTTGCGTAATAGTCGGTTCCGCTTGCTTGGTTGGCGCGTTTGCGCAAACCTGCAGTATCGATAAAGCGCCAGATTGATCCACCGAATTCGATTAACTCATCAACTGGATCACGAGTAGTTCCCGCAACATCATCAACGATTGAGCGATTCTCACCTGCTAACGCGTTTAACAAACTTGATTTACCAACATTTGGTCGACCGATCAGTGCAATCTTGCGGTAACCATCTTGGGTCTGCGCGCCGCCGACTTCTGGCATCTCGCGCACAATGTAATCAAGTAGATCTCCGCTGCCACGACCATGAAGTGCGGATACAAATCGAGGTTCACCAAGACCAAGGTTCCAGAGCGCGTGCGCATCTGCCTCATCTACATCGCTATCAACTTTATTAGCGATAAGCACCATCGGTTTCTTAACCTTGCGAAGCTCTTGAACCAAGATGTCATCTTCATCGAGTGCACCAACATGTGCATCAACTACGAATGCAAGAACGTCTGCTTCTTGCATAGCAAGTTCTGCAGATGCACTTACTTGTACAGAAATTCCATCTGGCTTTGATTCCCAACCGCCAGTATCCATAATTATGAAACGGCGTCCGCCCCATTCGCATTCGTACTGAACACGATCGCGCGTAACACCAGGAGTGTCTTCAACGATTGCTTCGCGACGTCCAATGAAACGGTTGATCAAAGTTGATTTACCTACGTTAGGTCTTCCTAGGATCGCAACGATTGGAAGTCCTAGCAGCGAACGCTCTTTCAATAACTCCCAGACGCGTTCTACCGTCTCTTCTAAATCAAGTTCTGTAGAGTCAATTAAAACCGCGTCTGATGCTTTAGCTAACGGTGAAACTGCGCGATTCGAATCGATTTCATCGCGTTGGTTTAGGGATTCCGAGACGCTGGCAACCGGTGCGGCTATTTCGCTAGAACGTCTTGCAGCGCGAGCGGCGATATCTGCTTGTAGATAAATCTTCAACGGTGCATCTGGTGCAACAACCGTACCTATATCGCGGCCTTCAACAACGATTCCGCGATCTGCGCTATTTATCAGTCTGCGTTGCAAAGATAGAAGTGCGGCGCGAATTTCTGGGAGGGCGCTAATTGCGCTAACGCTCTCAGTTACCTTTTCGCTTCTAATATCTGCTGACACATCTACATCGCCAACAAAAACTTTTGGATCTTTTGGATCTGCGATAAAGTGAATTGTATTATCGGCAAGCGCAGCGAGAATATCTTCTGCAGAGCTAATCTTTTCTCTGAGCGCGAGCCATGCGACGGCACGGTACAAAGCGCCAGTATCTAAATAATTCCAACCTGCTCGTTGTGCAACAAGTTTCGATGTGCTGGACTTTCCCGCACCGCTTGGTCCATCGATGGCTACAACGATCATTTCTACTTACATCCCATCATTGCCCTGCGCGGTGTACTGCATTGAAAATTAATAGTGATACTTACTAACTACTAGTCTATCTTGGAGCGTGAACGTTCCAACCCGACTCTTCGAGATGTTTCTGCAAGATGGCAGCATCACAAGCCGATAGAGCAAGAGTTATTAAGCCCGTGAACTGACCCGGTGAG
Organism: Candidatus Planktophila sp.; assembly: GCA_044340015.1. Classification (GTDB taxonomy): domain Bacteria; phylum Actinomycetota; class Actinomycetes; order Nanopelagicales; family Nanopelagicaceae; genus Planktophila. Next base: position 2,100 of record JBIIUL010000067.1, on the reverse strand, counting down.
TGTTCGATTGTTAAATCTTCAACGTTTACCGAAGCTTTTGCGCACTCATCAAATAACGCTGCAAGTTGTCCTGGCTTATCTTCGATAACCACTGGCAACTGTGTGTATTCGCGAGCCTTTCCACCATGCTTGCCTGGGATCTTTGATCGACCTTCATTGCCCGCCGCGATAATTGAACCAACCTTGGATGGATCATCTAAAGAGTTAATCAATGAACCGAGATCGTTTTGTAGATTTATTAATAGCGGCAGAATCTCTTGCACATTGCTGGTGATGATTTCTTTCCATAGATCTGGATCCGAGGCAGCGATCCGCGTTGTATCGCGAAGGCCGGCGCCTGCGAGATCCAAATCCTCTGACTTTGCCCCCTTGAGTTGCGCAGCCAGAAGTGAGGCGACGATCTGCGGTAGATGGGAAACCAGCGCTACTGCCGAGTCATGGCGGGAGGCGGACATCGATATTGGCGTAGCTCCCAAAGAGTTGATCAACCAGAGACCGGCCTCCAGGACATCTGAGTCCACCTGGGCTCCATCTGAAAAGGTTGGGCAGTAGATCCAAGTGCGACCTTCGAATAAATCGGCGCGAGCACTGGCTGCTCCCCCAACTTCGCGGCCAGCCATAGGGTGGGTGGCAAGGAAGCGCGATGAACCACCACCTATTCTTGATACCTCGACCTGAGGTTTAGTTTTTACGCTAGCAATATCTATAAATGCAGATCCTGGGTTGAGCGCAAATTCGCGTTCAAAGGTTTCAGCGAGTGCGCTGGCGGGGATTGCGAAGAGGATTACCTCTGGTGCTCCTGATATCTCTGAAGCGATCAGATCTTGGGCTAATTTCTGGGCCTTTTGATCCAGGTCGAGCATCTCAACTTGAACTCCGCGGGCCGCCAAAGCCAAGCCGATCGAAGTTCCGATTAGACCAGACCCGATAATCCGGATTGAAGAAAAGGCTTTACCTTCGTTAGTTGCCATCAGAAGAGCGCCCTACTGAGCTATATCTCGGCGTAAAACCTTCGCTCCGCCTAGGTAGATATGGTTGATTTCTGACTTTTTTAGCCCACTTTCAACATGAGCCATGATGCGGATGGTGCGCTCAAGCGAGCCTGGAACCCCAATTTCGACCGCACAGATGAGCGGGACATCGGTAAATCCAAGCTCACGAGCTGAGCTTGCTGGAAAAGCTGCATTTAGATCAGGGCTGACCGTGAAGATCACCGAGATGAAGTCTTCGGCGGTAAGGGTATTGGCACTGAGCATCTCTGCCAAGAGTTCCTTGGTGGCAGCGTCTATCGCCTCGGCGGTATTGGCTTGCGCCTGAACCGCTCCGCGTATCGCTCTAACCGTAGACATTGGCAAATAGTACCCGTAGAAAGTTCAACCGGTCGTTATATATATCGCGTTTTATCGATATATCTAGTAAACGCTTTTGCGATATTCATCCTCGCTCTTTTTAGGAAGATCCTCGCGCCAGCTGCAAAACCGGATTTCACTAGTATCGATAAATAGACATTAAGAGAAGAATATAAGCTCCTGTTGCTTTGCAAATATCGATAAATAGGTAAAAAAAGAACACTTGAGCAAGAATATAGATAAATCGTTTTATGCGTTTATAGGCACAATAGAGATAAAACTTTAAAGATTTAAAGCCTTTTGTAGGTTTGATAATTCGCCCGCATTCAGATCTCGCCATCTTCCTTCAGGGGTATCTCCCAAGGAGATAGGTCCGAAGTTGGTTCGGATCAATCGCAGTACGGTGACATCGACTGCCTCCATTAGCCGGCGGATGATGTGGTATCTGCCTTCGTGGATTGTGACTTCTAGCCACTGGGGGCTCAACTGCTTAAATGAGAGAACTCGGCCAATTCCATCCTCAAGCTCGATCCCCTTCAAAAGGGTCTTCTCGGCCCCAACAGGGAGCTTTCCATCAAATTCAATAATGTAGGTCTTTTCCAGCCCAAAAGACGGGTGGGTGGCTCTAAAGGTTAAATCCCCGTCATTGGTAAGCAGGATTAACCCTTCAGAGTCCTTATCAAGGCGTCCAACGTGGAAAAGGCGCTCTTTTCTAAGGTCAATAAAATCTGCTAATGAGGGGCGACCTTCC
>JBIIUL010000066.1:0-5971 GCA_044340015.1 Candidatus Planktophila sp. | reverse complement strand
GCCATCTGTTGAAATATAAAGTGAGAGTTTTTCCAGGGCATCGGCTGGAGTGCCGGCTTTGTTTGCCAGGTCAATCATGAATTCTACTTCTGCGGTGATTAACGCAGAGATCACCGCAGATTTATCGCGGTAATGGTTATACAAAGTTGCGCGAGACACCTGTGAGGCATCTGCAATTTCGATCATAGAGATATTTGATAGACCAAATTGTGAAATTAATTTCTTGGCGCCTTCTAAAATTGCGCTTTCGGTACGGCGGTGGGTTGCACCTTGGGTGGCGTACTTAGGCTGCGTCGACAACGGACAACTTCGCACTCTCTTGAGACTTGAGCTCAAGTGAGACGTTGGTAATCACAGAAGAGAGAGTTAGATCTAGCGCTTCACAGATCGCATTTAAAAGTTCTGAGGAAGCTTCCTTTTGGCCGCGTTCTACTTCAGAGAGGTAACCGAGTGAAACTCGTGCTTCGCGTGCGACATCGCGCAACGTGCGTGATTGTTCAGTGCGGGCAGCGCGTAGGGTCTGGCCAACTGCAGTGCGTAGTAGCGCCATGGTGGTCATCCCTTCTCTTATTTATCGCGTTGTCTAAGGATACGCGCAAATGAGGCGATCGCGCTTGCTACGGTGGCGTTTCGCACAACTTCACGTTCGCCAGAGAGCGAAAGTTCGATTACTTGAACTACCGGGCCAACAAAGGCTACAAAAACGCGGCCGGCATCAGAGCCGTCAGATGGCCCAGGGCCTGCTACGCCGGTAGTTGAAATTGCCCAGGTGGAACCGAAAGATTTGTTCGCGCCTTTCGCCATAGCGATTGCAACTTCTTCGCTGACAACTGTTTGTTCTGCTATTACTGACTCTTCAACTCCCAGGTGCGAGACCTTTATCTCTGGGCGATAAGCGGTAAGTGATCCAAGAAAAACATCTGATGCACCAGGAACAATTGTTAGCGCGTGGCTTAACCCACCAGCGGTAAGTGATTCAGCGGTGGAGAGAGTTTCACCACGAGCGCGCAGTGAGTCATGGATATCGGATACAAGTCCGAGTATCTCTTTTGATATCTCCATCACGGCTCCGAATTCAGCTAACTGTTGATCTGTGGTTTAAAGGCAGATCGTACATAGTAGGCACCAGTAGCAATAGTTAGCGCGATCGCAATGTACATAAATCCATCACGGAACCAGTAGAGCGAAGGATCTAGCGGTAGAACATAGAAACCGGTTCCAAATCCTTGGAAGGCGGCTTTGATCTTGCCGCCCTTATTTGCAGGAATTACTCCCCGCTTAACAATTGCTAATCTGAAGAGGGTAATTCCGATCTCGCGCGCCAAAATGACAATTGTTATCCACCAAGGCATGCGATCGAGAATTGAAAGACAGACCATCGCAGTTCCAACCATTGCTTTATCTGCTACTGGATCAAGAAACTTTCCAAGCTCAGTGACCTGATGACGGCTACGAGCCAATTGCCCATCTACGATATCGGATAGACCTAAGATGAAAAATATCCACCAAGAAATAATCTGCCAGTTGTAATCATCTCCCCCGTTCATAAAGAGAGCTACTGCTCCAAACGGGATTAAGACAAGTCGTGCAATCGTTAAAGAATTGGGAGTTATGAAAGCGGGAACTCTCACAGCGCACGCGCCACTAAATCTGCACCCATGGATTCGATAACCACAGCGTCAATATATTGCCCAACTTTAAAGTTAGTTCCGATAAATGATGTTGTGCCATCTACTTCAGGCCCTTGGTGTGCGGCGCGCCCTTCTTGCAACTCTTCATCCTCGATCAAGACGCGGATAGTTTCCCCAATTCGTGCTGTGGCGCGCATTGAAACCATTTCATCTGCAAGTGAAGAAAGTGCCTCTACGCGTTCGCGGATAACTTCATCAGCAACCTTGTCTGAGAGATCGAGCGCCTCGGTGTTATCTTCATCTGAGTATCCAAAAATACCGATCGCATCTAACTTAGCTGCGCTGATGAAGTTTGCAAGATCGTCATAATCTTCTTGCGTCTCCCCCGGAAAACCAACGATGAAGTTGGAGCGAATACCTGCCTCTGGTGACAAAGCACGGATTTGGGTAATCAGATGCAAGAATTTTTCAGAATCTCCAAAGCGGCGCATGCGGCGTAAGACTGTAGGGCTCGTGTGCTGGAAAGAGAGATCAAAATATGGAGCAATTTTCTCGTTCTCGATCATCGCCTGAATAAGAGATGGACGCATCTCTGCTGGTTGCAGGTAAGACAGGCGTACTCTCTCAATACCCTCGATCTCTGCAAAGTCAGGAAGTATCTTCTCCATCAACTTTAAATCACCAAGATCTTTTCCATATGAAGTCGTATTTTCGCTAACCAAGAAGAGCTCAGTGACGCCATTCTTGGCGAGCCATTTTCCTTCTTCGATAATCTCAGTCGGCTTGCGCGATATAAATGAACCGCGGAAATATGGAATAGCGCAGAACGAGCAACGGCGATCACAACCGGAGGCGATCTTTAGCGGAGCCCATGGAGCATCACCTAAACGTTTGCGAAAGAGCGAACCACCCGCCCCGAGTGTCGATGCATAAGACTCATCAATTGCCTCTTGTCGCGCTGCTGGGCGATCGGCTGGCGCAATAGGTAGAAGCGATCTGCGATCGCGAGGAACATGTGGCGTGTGTACATTTCCAGAAACAATTGATTGCAAGCGAGCTGAAATATCTTGGTAATCATCGAATCCCAAAATGCCATCGGCTTCCGGCAGCGCCTTGGCTAACTCTTGTCCGTAACGCTCTGCCATACAGCCAACGGCGACAACTGCACGTGTGGTTCCGTGGCCTTTTAGCGAATTAGCCTCAAGTAGGGCATCGATTGAATCCTTCTTCGCTGATTCAATAAATCCGCATGTATTTACGACGGCAACTTCGGCATCTTCGACTTCGCTAACCAGAGTCCAGCCATCGGCTGCTAAACGGCCAGCAAGTTCTTCGGAGTCGACTTCATTACGGGCACAGCCCATGGTGACTATTGCAACTGTCCGACTCATTTGTCAGATGGTACAGCGTGCAGAGATTACTTGGATCTAAAAGTCTTGCGAATCTCCTGATTACGCGCACCAAGCGGCGCTAATTTCTCGCCATTTAGCGTTAAATCAAGATCTCCCGCGTTGCTTAGATAAACACTGATAGATGTTGGAGCGCTAAAGCTCTTGGTATCGCCTTGAAAGATTGGGTCTTGAAAAAGTGTTTTGCCACCTGCAACGACATGAATATTTGAGCTGCCTCGCGTTGCTGAAATTGTTAACTTCATTTCTCCATTGGCTGGCGCAGGCACGCTTTCGGTCGCAGCAGGTTCTGTGGCCACGGCAGACGTAGAGGTCGAAGGCGTTGGCGTTGCAGATGGAGTTGATTTTGCAGATGGAGTAGAAGTCACTCCTGGAGTAATCGTGGTCTCAGAATTAGAAATAATAATTTGACCTACTGCAATAGCAGATAAGAGAGCTACCGAAGCGATTACCAGGGACTTGGGCTTAATCGATTTACGCTCTGTTGGAATCCGGGTTACATTATTTTCGACCAACATATCGTGAATCTTTCGCGATTCGCTGGAGTGCTCTTCGTTGTAAAGATCGAGAAGTGTCTGTGGGTCTACCAAGATATGCGCTGCGATGTTACGAAGATGTCCGCGGGCATAAGTATCACCGCCACAATGAATAAAATTATTGTCTTCTATCTCTCTGAGCAAACCTGCGCGAATGCTTATGCGTGATGCGAGTTCGTCAATACTCAGGCCCGCGCTCTCGCGCGCTCCTTGCATAAATTGACCAAGTGACATCTTTACTCGCAATGCTAGAGAACGGAAAAATCCAAGGTTTAAAGTCTAGAACCGCAATCACCCCAGGGATAGCCGTATGGGTGAATATCGGGTGAAATCACCCCTAGAGGTAGTCCCCTATTTGGTTACTGTCGCCGCTTTTTAATAATCGCGGAGCGTGGCGAGAACAGAATCGAGTTCATCTGGCTTCACCATCACAACTCGCGCCTTGGAACCTTCGGATGGACCAACGATCCCGCGAGACTCCATCAAATCCATAAGGCGACCGGCTTTCGCAAACCCAACTCTAAGTTTGCGTTGCAGCATTGAAGTCGAACCAAATTGTGTTCCAACAACCAACTCAATTGCTTGAAGCAACAGATCTAAATCATCGCCAATCTCTTTATCGACTAGCTTCGAAGATTGCGGTGCAACTGTTACATCTTCACGATAACGCGGCGAGAGTTGCTTCTTAACGTGGTTGGTAACTGCTTCGATTTCGCGCTCTGAAACATAAGCACCTTGAATACGGATGGCGCGTGATGCGCCCATTGGGATAAACAAACCATCGCCTTGCCCAACCAACTTTTCTGCGCCAGGACTATCTAAGATAACGCGGCTGTCAGCTAAAGAACTCGTTGCAAATGAGAGGCGTGATGGAACGTTTGCCTTAATTAGGCCGGTAACAACATCCACTGAAGGTCGCTGTGTAGCAAGCACTAAGTGGATTCCTGCAGAACGCGCCAACTGCGTAATTCGCACAACGGATTCTTCAACTTCACGGGCTGCAACCATCATTAAATCCGCAAGCTCGTCGATGATTACAAGAAGATATGGGTACGGCTCAACTACGCGATCGCTACCTGGAGGCGGAATGACTTTTCCAGCGCGAACCGCCTTGTTAAAATCATCAATGTGTCTAAATCCGAAGGTTGATAGATCTTCATAGCGAAGATCCATCTCACGAACCACCCAAGTGAGCGCATCTGCCGCTTTCTTGGGATTGGTAATGATTGGGGTAATCAAATGCGGGATACCTTCGTAGGCTGTTAACTCAACTCGCTTGGGATCAATTAAAACCAGTCGAACTTCATCAGGTGTTGCGCGCATTAAAATTGAGGTAATCATCGCGTTAATCATTGAAGATTTACCAGCACCAGTTGCACCTGCCACTAGCAAGTGTGGCATCTTCGCTAAGTTGGCACAGACAAAGTTTCCTTCTACATCTTTACCTAGCGCGACCAACATCGGGTGGTGATCCTGGCCTGCGACAGTTGAGCGCATAACATCGCCCAAAGCTACGATTTCACGGTCAGTATTTGGAATTTCGATACCGACTGCAGATTTACCTGGAATTGGGGAAAGGATGCGGACATCGCTAGATGCAACTGCATATGAAATGTTTTTAGCTAACGCCGTGATTCGCTCGACCTTCACCGCATTGCCAAGCTCTACTTCATAGCGCGTAACGGTTGGGCCGCGCATAAAGCCAGTAACTTGGGCATCGATTTCAAACTGCAGGAAGACCTCGGTAAGCGCGGCAACAACGGTGTCATTGGCTTTTGATTTGGCCTTTGCGGCAGGGCCGGTGCGCAGTAAATCCTGTGGTGGTAACGAGTAATTTGAGTCAGCGGTTAACAGGAGCTGTTCCGGGCGTTTTCCAGTTGCTGCCGGTGCACTTGTTGTGGCAGCTGGAGCCTGAACCACTCGTGGAACCTCAACGGTAAATTCTTCATCGAATGACTCTTCATCGATCTCTTCTTCATTTTCATCCACATGCTGATTCCAGGCAACTACCGGAGTTTCAAATGGCGGGGTATCGGTTATTTCAAAATCGGATTCTTCGCGTTGCGGACGTTTCGACCAGAGCCAAATACCAGTGTTCTTGACGCGGATACCAACTGATTTAAGCGGCGTCGCGGTTGTAACTAACAAACCAAAGCAGAACAGCGCGATCAAGAACGGATAGGCCAAGAGCGATGTCATTAACGCTTCAAGTGGCATAGATACGGCGTAGCCCAACCATCCCCCACCATGGCGCATCGCAGTTGCACCGGTTGGATTAACTGCGCCAAGAGATCCATTTAATAAGTGCGCTAAACCGGAGGCGCTTACAACTAAGGTCATTACGCCAATGATGATTCTTGAAGTTGCTTTATGGCTATCTGGGGATCGGAATAAA
>JBIIUL010000065.1:0-6032 GCA_044340015.1 Candidatus Planktophila sp. | reverse complement strand
GTAAGGCGGTTCTGCTGGCCATCTAGAACAAACTTCTCCACCACGGCCGAACATTCTGGGTGGCTATAGAAGCGCCACCCCCCGTTGATCGCCTTCAGGGAGAAGCCACGACCCTCGTATGAACCAGTTAGGTGTTCGAGCGCTTCAACTACCTCATCGACGGTACGTTCTAGAACTGAGGCCAGGGTTAGCTCGGTAACCGGCTCATCTACGACCATCAGGATCGCCTCGATGGAACGCTCGAGTTCGGGATTAGACATTTTCTCCACCTTCTGTCTCATTTACTACGCTTAAATCTGGGGTTTCATCCTCTGGTTCATCGATGGCTTCTCCATCGAGCAGAGAAACCGGTATATCGAACTCATCTGAGGCGGCGACCTCGCCCTCATCTGAGCCGGTCCAGCTGATCTGGAGCTCACCGAGGGCAATTACCTGCTCAAAACGGAGCGCGCCCTGGCGATAGAGGTCGAGCAGGGCTAGGAACCTGGCGACGATGACTAGGGTCGAGTCGGCATCTGAGCAGAGACTTCTAAAACTTAAGGTGCGGGACCTGCGAAGGGCCTCAACAACTAACTTGGACTCCTCAGCCACGCTCACCAGGCTGGTGTGGAGGTGTTCTACGGCAACGACTGGTGGGGTTTTAGGCGTGAGTACACGCTCGGCGATCGCGGCAAAGCGCGGTGCGCCTACCCCAATTAGGACCTCAGGAAGGAGCGCGGAAAGGGCGGGATCAAGTGCTACGACGCGGGCAAATGACTTATCGGCGGCTTCAATACGAGCGGCAAAGGTCGCAGCGATCTCCTTGAAGGCGCGGTATTGGAGCAGGCGGGCAAAGAGGATGTCACGGGCTTCGAGCAGGGCTAGGTCTTCTTCATCCTCGATCTCACCGCTAGGCAAGAGGCGGGCTGCCTTTAGATCGAGCAGGGTGGCAGCGATAACCAAGAACTCGGTGGCCTGGTCCAAGCGCCAGCCTTCACCAGAGGCCTCAAGGGCTCGGATAAAGGAGATAAATTCATCGGTAACGATGCTCAACGAGACTTCGGTGATATCCATCTTGTGGCGCGAGATGAGCTGGAGCAGGAGATCGAAGGGGCCATCAAAGTTATCAAGGTGGACGTTGAAAGGGGAACTCTCGATCGATACGTCAGAGCCCCCGCTCATATCCGCTGCTTTTGAATCTGCAGGGCTTATCTCGATATCCACCTGCGAACCTTACTTCTTTACTTGCTCAAAACTGCGCACGGAGCGTAGAGTCGCGCCAACAGAAAGAGGTTTCTCGCTTGAACGCTAAATCGACATTTGATGATGATGTGGCAACTACCGCCACTCTTCTCGGGCGCGAACCCCAGAATTTCCGTGTTCCACCAGCCCCGGTTGAGGGCCAGCCAGCCAAGATCATCTCGATCTTTAATCAAAAGGGCGGCGTTGGAAAGACAACTACAACTATCAATCTCGGTGCTGCCATTGCAGAACTTGGTCGCCGCGTACTTCTCGTTGACTTCGACCCACAAGGCGGTTTATCTCTAGGACTTGGAGTAAATGCACACGCACTTCCACTAGAGAACACCGTTTACTACGCGTTGATGACACCGGATGCGAATATCGATGAGATCGTTCTTAAATCATCTGTTGCAAATTTAGATTTCCTTCCTGCCAACCGCGATTTGGGTACTGCTGAAACAACTCTTGGCGCTGAAATCGGCGGGCAACAGTATTTGAAGCGCGCACTTGGTCGCCTAAAGGATCGTTACGACGTAATCTTGATCGACTGCCAACCTACTATGGGCCAGTTAACTATTAACGCACTTGTTGCATCAGATGAAGTTATCGTCCCGCTGCAATGTGAATATTTCGCACTTCATGGATTTATTGAGTTGAAGGGAAACATCGAGAAGGTTAAGAGTTTCCTTAATCCAGATCTAAATCTCATCGGAATCCTTGCGACGATGTACGAGAAGAAGACACTTCACAACCGTGAAGTGCTGACTGCAATTTTAGAGAAGTATCCCGAAGATGTTTTTGAGACAATCATCGCTAAGACAATTCGCTTCTCTGAAACAACTGTTGCCGGTGAACCAATTACTAGTTATGCATCATCATCAGGGGGCGCTGCTTCTTATCGCAGATTAGCCCGTGAACTTATTGCCCGAGGAGGCGCACGATGACCCGTAGAGCAAGCTTGCCTGGAGCAGATGAACTCTTCCGCGCGAATACACCAGCACTTAGCGCAGTACGCCAAGTAGTTGAAGAAGCGCAAGAAGTGAGCAAGCCGATTGGCGTTGCTCCTACAAATCCGAAGACAAAGAAGGGTGTTCGCTCAACGCCTCGTCGTCGCGTCACAACTGTTGATCGCTCGCCTTCCGGTCGCGAAAAGCATGATGAGAAAATTACCGTTTATCTATCTCCGGATGAACTATTTGATCTCGATCAAGCACGCCTTACTCTACGTGGGGATCTTGGTCTTGCCGTAGATCGTGGTCGCATTGTTCGCGAATCAATTGCAGTTATCGTTGCTGATCTTGAAGCTAAAGGCGATCAATCAATTCTTGCTCGCAGGCTCCGCGGAGTCTAATTAGCGCGCGGGTGCGCGGTTGCATAGGCTTCGCGCACTTTATCTATCGTAATCAGGGTGTAGATCTGAGTTGTAGTGACTGAAGCATGGCCCAGTAACTCTTGCACCACGCGAATATCCGCACCACCATCAAGCAAATGTGTGGCGTAGGAATGTCTGAAGACGTGCGGTGAAACTTTTCCAGATAACCCTGTTGCATCTGCCGCATCCGAGATCATCTGCCAAGCGCTCTGCCTCGATAGGCGACTCCCCCGTTGATTTAAGAAAAGTGCGGACTCAGCCTTAGCTGATTTACTTTTACTTAACAGGTTCGGTCTAATACGGACTAAGTACTCATCAAGAGCGTTCTTTGCAAAACTTCCGAGGGGCACAATCCGCTCCTTTGATCCCTTACCTCTCAACTTCAGAGTCGTTATGGAATTGCCTTCGATATCACTCTGTGCAAAATCATTTATATCAACGCCAACAATCTCACTTACTCGCGCGCCCGTGCCGTAAAGCAATTCGATTATTGCATGGTCGCGAAGTGAGACTGGATCACCCTCACGCTTTGTCGAATCAATTAGTGAGGTTATCTCCTTGATCGTCAGCGCCTTAGGTAAGCGGCGCGGAACTTTCGAACTTGCCACTGCGCTAACAGGATTAATTGTTGAAAACTCTCGTGCTAGGTATTTGTAGAAACTCTTTAACGCCGAGATGTTGCGATTGATGCTGGTAACTGCCATCCCTAAACCTTTAAGCCAAACTTCGAAAGTGATAACTTCATCTTCACTCAAACGCTCAAAATCTAACTTTTCAGTGGCTAAAAACTCTGAAAATTTTGCTAGGTCGCGTTTATAAGCAGATATAGAGTTGCTAGATAAACCACGTTCGATAGTTAGATGATCAAGAAAGGATTGGAGCGCGTTTTCAAACTTCATAACCGTGAGCCAGGGCTACTGCGTTATAGCGAATCTTTCCAGCGTGAACATTTAGCCCACGATCGAGAGCCGGGTCTTCCTCAATTGCTCGCTCCCAACCCTTATTTGCAATCGCTAGCGCGTAAGGCAGCGTCGCATTTGTTAGCGCATATGTTGAGGCAACTGGAACAGCACCTGGCATATTAGCTACGCAGTAAAAAACTGAACCATGCACGTTAAATGTTGGTTCCGCGTGGGTTGTTGGCTTCGAATCTTCGAAACATCCACCTTGATCTATGGCGATGTCGACCAATACAGAACCAGGTTTCATCTGTGCCACCTGGGCATTGGTAACTAGCTTCGGCGCCTTAGCGCCATGGACAAGGACCGCACCAACAACAAGATCTGCGTTTTTGATCTCACGATCAATTGCATGCAGAGTTGAAGCTAGCGTTTTAATGCGTCCGTTATAGAGGGAATCTATGTAGGCAAGCCGCGGTAGCGAGCGATCTAGAACAGTTACATCTGCACCCATTCCCATCGCAATAACTGCTGCATTTAAACCAGCTACTCCCCCGCCAATAACCACCACTTTTCCGGGAGCTACTCCGGGAACACCGCCCAATAAAACGCCACGTCCACCGTTAGGTTTCTGCAGGGCATACGCCCCAACTTGAACAGATAGACGTCCAGCCACTTCGCTCATCGGAGCAAGCAGTGGCAAAGTGCCATTAACTTCCACAGTTTCATAAGCGATCGCCGTCGTGCCACTCTTTAATAACGCGTCGGTACAGGGCTTACTCGCTGCTAAGTGCAGGTAGGTAAAGAGGATCTGACCTGAGCGAAGTCTTGGATATTCAACCTCTATCGGCTCTTTTACCTTGAGAATTAAATCAGCATCTTGCCAGAGTTTTTCGATATCGGATTCAATGCGCGCACCTGCTGCAACAAAATCGGCATCGCTAATTGAAGATCCGATGCCAGCGCCCTTTTCAACAACTACCTCATGGCCGCTACGAGTGAATTCAAATACACCTTCGGGTGTTAGAGCGACTCTAGATTCGTGAACCTTAATCTCTTTAGGAACGCCAACTAACATTTTTAGCCTCTCGATTTAATAGCTGCTGCAATTAGACCGACAAATAGTGGGTGAGGACGCGTTGGTCTAGAACGCAGCTCAGGGTGGGCTTGGGTACCCACGTAGTAAGGATGTACCTCAGATGGAAGTTCTACAAACTCCACTAAGTCGCGTTCCTTGTACATTCCTGAGAATGAAAGGCCAGCACTCGAAATCTGATCACGGTATTGGTTATTTACTTCATAACGATGGCGATGGCGTTCAGAGATCTCTTCTGCGCCGTAAGTCTTAGCCACAATCGAACCTGGCTTAAGAGTTGCTGTGTAAAGACCAAGGCGCATTGTTCCGCCCATATCTGCTTGTCCAGAAACTATCTCTCTCTGATCATCCATAGTTGCAATTACATGTGTTCCAGAATCTGGCGAAAATTCTGCGGAGTTAGCATCTTTGATGCCCGCCAAGTTGCGTGCAGCTTCAATAACCATGCACTGCAAACCTAAGCAGAGTCCAAGAGTTGGAATCTTGTTCTCGCGAGCAAATTTAAGTGCGCCTAACTTGCCTTCGATTCCGCGCACACCAAAGCCGCCAGGTACGCAGATCGCATCAACTTCGCTGAGCGCCTTCTTTGCACCTTCTGGAGTTTCGCAGTCATCGCTCGGAATCCAAACGATAGAAACTTTTGCGCTATTAGCGAAGCCTCCAGCGCGAAGTGCTTCTGAAACTGAGAGATATGCATCTGGAAGATCAATGTACTTTCCAACGAGAGCAACTTTGACCTGATGTTTTGGATGATGAACCTTTTCCAGTAAATCATCCCACTCGCCCCATTGAACTTCATGTCCACCCAGAGATAAACGCCGCACAACGTAGGCATCTAACCCTTCAGAGAAAAGTACCTTCGGAATATCGTAGATAGATGGTGCATCTACAGCCGCGACGACCGCTTCTACATCGACGTCGCACATAAGCGAGATCTTCTTCTTGATACTGATCGGAATCTCGCGATCAGAGCGCAGTACAACTGCATCGGGTGCGATACCGATACTGCGTAGTGCGGCAACTGAGTGTTGAGTTGGTTTGGTCTTTAACTCACCTGATGGACCAATATAAGGAACAAGTGAGATGTGTAAGTAGAAGACGTTATCGCGACCAACTTCTTGACGCATTTGGCGCGCCGCCTCCAAGAATGGCTGGGATTCAATATCTCCTACTGTTCCGCCGATTTCGGTAATGACAACATCTACATCGGCAGATGCCATGGCGTGCATACGTTCTTTAATCTCATTAGTGATGTGTGGAATTACTTGAACAGTCTCACCTAGGTATTCACCACGACGCTCGCGCGCGATAACGCGTGAATAAACCTGACCTGTTGTCACATTCGCTGAGCCCTGCAAGTTGCGATCAAGAAAACGTTCGTAGTGGCCAATATCGAGATCTGTTTCAGCGCCATCATCGGTAACGAAGACCTCGCCGTGCTGGA
>JBIIUL010000011.1:0-22333 GCA_044340015.1 Candidatus Planktophila sp. | reverse complement strand
GATTGCGCTTTTAGATAAGACCAGCCAGCCATGTATCCGCGCAGCCAGTGAGTTGTATTGCGGAATTGTTGATGAGGTAGAAAAGATTGGTTACGACATCTTTAATAAGCGGGCCACAACCTCAACGGCCCGCCGCGCACGTGTGGCGCTAGCGGCATACATCAGCGCTGTGATCGCGCGTTTGCGCTAAAGTAAAACTTGCGGGAGCCGCTAAAACGGCTGAGAGGATCTGAAATTCAGATCGACCGCTTGACCCGTCCGGTAATGCGGATGCGGAAAGGGTAAAACTATGTCATCTACATTTTTAACTATTTGGGGATACGAACTCTCCTATCTTGAACTCATCGCGGTAATGGCTTCCTTTATCGGAGTTGCACTTGGCATAACCGGTAAGCGAATTACTTGGCCATGGTGGGCGCTAAGTTCAGTGCTCTACGGAATTCTCTTCTTCCAGTGGGAGCTCTATGCCAGCGCAGCGCTTCAAATCGTATTTATCATCGCTGCGATTGCAGGTTGGTTTGGGTGGGAGCCAAGTGGCGCAAAGCCTGGCGGGCTAAAGATCAGCCATCGCGCATATGTTTTAGTTGCAATCATCTTGGCAACTCTGGCGCTAGCACCACTACTTAAACACTGGGGCGCGGCATCAACTTATGCTGATGCGATTCTTTTCTTCGGTTCACTTTCGGCACAAATCTTGATGGTCTATGAAAAGTTTGAAAGTTGGATTATCTGGTTGGTAGTAGATGCGGGATATGTGGCGCTCTATGCATCGCAAGATTTACCATTTACTACAGCGCTATATGTCACCTTTACAATTCTTGCGGCTATGGGATGGGGTAAGTGGTATGGAGCTCATCGCAGCGCTAACCGATCTCTGTAAAGAAAAGCCGCGGCCCGTCCTTGCAATTGATGGGCCGGCCGGAGCTGGGAAAACTTCTTTGGCGCATGAAATTTTCCTAGCCCTAAGCAACAAGCTCTCCGTACAGGTTATTCATATGGATGACTTGTATGACGGCTGGGATAACGCTCTATCGAAAGACCTTTCTAAGATTCTGCAATACCTAGTCAGTCAACATGAAGCGAAATCTCCCGCCAAAATTCAAAGATATAACTGGGAGAGTTCCTCCTTCGGTGAGAGTGAAGAACTGCCAGTTTGTGATCTCCTGATACTTGAAGGAGTTGGGTGCGGTGATAAAGAGTTGCAAGATCGCTTTGCTGCTCTAATTTGGATGGAGATTGACCCTGCAGATGGCTTAAAGCGTGTAATAAATCGCGATGGCTCACAGGTTCAAGAGCAGATGGAGAAGTGGCTTGGAACACAAGCCGAATATTTCTTACAACACTCAACGCGTGAAAAGGCAGATTTCATTCTCACTACCTAAAATTGCAGATATGTCCGATCTAACTGGCGAGCTAATTGATGGGCGCTATCAGCTCCTTCGCCAGATGGCAGCAGGTGGCATGGCGACTATTTATGAGGCTGTTGATACCCGCTTAGATCGCAAAGTTGCAGTAAAGATCATGCATCCCCATCTTGCTCAAGATGAACAATTTGTTGAACGCTTTATCCGCGAAGCGAAAGCATCAGCAGCGCTTTCTCATCCCAATATTGTCTCGGTGCAAGATCAAGGTTGGAATCAGAACGGAACGCCTGCGGTATTTCTGGTGATGGAGATGGTCGAGGGCCACACCCTTCGCGAATATTTAAATGAACAAGGCTCGCTATCGGTAGCTAATGGAATTCAATTTCTCTTACCTGTCTTAAGCGCACTTGCTGCAGCGCACAAGGTTGGAATCGTCCATCGCGATATCAAACCTGAAAATATCCTGATCTCTAAAGAAGGACGTATCAAGATCGCTGACTTTGGTTTGGCGAAGGGGCCGCTACTTGGCACAACAATGACCGCCGAATCCAGCGTCATACTAGGTAGCGTTTCATACCTATCCCCCGAGCAAGTTCAACGCGGAATTGCCGATGCACGTAGCGATGTTTACTCCGCTGGAATTACCGCATTTGAAATCTTTACTGGTGAGAAACCATTCGCAGGCGATGAGCCAATTCAGATCGCGTATATGCATGTCAACGAACGTGTACCTTTGATGAGTACAAAGAAGAGCGGAATTCCGGCCGAACTAGATCAACTCATCCATCGAACAACTAATTCTGATCCTGATGGCCGCCCCAAAGATGCTGGCGAATTCCACGCCGCTCTAAGCGCTATTGCTCAATCACTTGACCCAAATCAGAGACAGATGAGTTTGGAGCTAGATATCCCTATTGCTCCGATGCGCCCGGCATCGAAGAAACCAAGTCGCCGTGAACGTGCGCGCGCTGAAAAGGAAAAGACTTTGACTCTCAAAAAGAACCGTGAAGACTCAAACAGTGGCGTTGAAAAGAGCGAACCAGTGAAGCGCGAAACAACTGCGCAGATTAAAAAGCGTAAGAAGTTAAGCAAGCGCGTTCGTCGCAATCGCTTTATTGCAGCCGGTCTAGCAATTTCACTAGGAATCTTCGGTTGGTATGCACTCGTCGGACCAGGCTCAAGAGTTGTTGTGCCATCAATTGTCGGTGCGACAGAGAGCCAAGCGCTTAGCGCGCTATCTCCTCTCGGATTAACGCTAGTAATCTCGGAAAAACGCTTTGATGAAGAAGTCGGTGATGGCCAAATAATCGAATCTGATCCTGCAGGTGGCGGCAAAGTTGATGCTGGCGGACAGGTAAAAGCGATTATTTCTAAGGGTCCAGAGCGTTATGTAATTCCTATGTTGGTTGGACTTACCCCTGAAGCAGCGGTAAATCTTCTAGCTAAATCCCCAATAAAAGTTGGCGAGTTAAAGGAAGTCTTTAACGATAGAACGCCTAAGGGATTTGTTATCTCATCAAGCCCTGCGCAAGGTGAGAAAGTTAAGCGCGATGCCACGGTAGATATTTTGGTAAGTAAAGGCGTGGAAACTCTTGATGTCGTTTCCTACGTTGGAAAGTCCGCCGACCAAGCGCTAAATGAATTAACTGAAGCTGGATTTGATGTAGAAGCAATTGATCAATTTAGCGAAAGTGTTTTGGCGGGTGCCGTTATAAGCCAGGTTCCATCAGGCGGAGCACCGCTACCAAAGGGTGAGAAAATCACCTTAACTATTTCTAAGGGATCACAATTTGTATTTATCCCTAACGTCTTCTCACTTACCGAAGCAAAGGCTCGCGCAGCGCTTACAGATCTCGAACTTAAAGTTGTTGTTAAGAAGATCGGTGCCAAGAAGGTCAAATCAGTCACAAACATCGCTCCCAAGGTAGGCACGAAGGTCAAACGTGGCAGCACGGTTACGATCACAGTAGGGTAGGCAAATGCCAAAAACCTCACCACGTATCGGTGCACATACTCCGACTACCGGTGGAATGGCTAAGCGTTCAATTGCATATGCCGAAGCTATCGGCGCCGAAGCGATTCAGGTCTTTACCTCTAATCCGCGCGGTTGGGCGATGCCCGAAACTAATCATGATGCAGATGCGATATTTCGTGAAAAGGCAGCAGCGCTAGATCTTGAGGTTTATGTACACGCACCATTTCTGATCAACTTAGGTTCTCCGACTGAAGGAACTTATAAAAACTCACTTGCTTCAACCGAGTTTTCACTAAAGCGCGGCAAAGAGATTGGTGCGCTTGGCGTTGTAGTTCATACGGGATCTGCTGTAAATGAAGATTTTGTTGATAAGGCGTGGAAGCAGATCCATAAAGGAATGATGCCGATTCTCAACGCGCTAACCGATGATGCTCCGATGCTGCTCCTTGAACCAACTGCGGGCCAAGGCCAATCACTTGTAAAGCGGCTAGAGGATCTGGAGTATTACTTAAAAGCGCTGGAGTACCACCCTAAAGTTGGAATTTGTCTTGATACCTGCCACGTATTTGCGGCAGGCCATGACATCGCCAAAAAGGGTGGCATGAAAGAGACTTTAGATTTACTTGTTGAAGTCGCTGGCGCAGAACGTATCCAGTTAATTCACGCCAATGATTCGATGGATGTCTGCGGGGCACTTAAGGATCGCCACCAAAATATTGGCGATGGTTTTATCGGCGTAGATCCCTTTAAAGAGTTGCTAAAACATCCGGCAGTTAAGAACGCTCCCCTGATTCTGGAAACTCCTGGCATGGAACCTGAACACGGTAAAGAGGTTGAACTACTGAAAGGTTTACGTGGATGAACACGCGCCATCAAATACAATTAAAACTCGCACCTTGGGCGCTTTTAGCGGTCTCAGCATCTTGGGGCGGAGCCTTCGTTTTGATGAAACCCGCGATCGAACGTCAAGCCGTTAATAGCTTTCTAGCAACACGTTTTGTTATGGCAGTTCTAGTTATGGTCTTAATTCGCCCAAGTGTTTTAGCAAAGTTAAATCGTGAACTCGTTCTTAAAGGATCTCTTGCCGGCCTCTTCTTAGGTTCTGGTTATATCTTTCAAACTCTTGGGTTAGCCCGTACGGGTGCTGCGATCACAGGTTTTGTTACTGGACTCTACGTTGTTCTAACACCTCTAATTGCAGCGGTAGTTTTAAAGGAGCGCATCAGAGCGTTCACTTGGTTCTGCGTAGTTTTAGCCACAGTCGGCTTGGCACTTCTTTCACTACAAGGTTGGTCGGTTGGAGTCGGTGAAGCGCTGGTCTTCATAAGCGCAATCGCATTTGCCGCTCACATCGTAACTTTGAGTAAATGGAGCTTGGGCTTAGATGCTTACGCTCTTACAGTTGTTCAGCTCTCAATTTGTGCGCTTTTAACCGGTGTAATTTCACTGGGACAAGGTTATGAAACTCCACCAGATGCTGGAGTTTGGGGAGTAGTTGTATTCACTGCAGTTGTCTGCACCGCCGTAGCCTTTATTGTGCAAACCTGGTCACAAGCCCATATGACTTCTACCAAGGTGGCAGTTATCTTGACGATGGAAGTTGTCTTTGCCGCACTCTTTGCTGTCGCCTTCGGTGGTGAATCACTCTCACTTCAAGTTTCAATTGGTGGCATCTTGGTCGTAATCGCCATGTATTTGATAGTAATGAAAGAGGCGTGAGAGGCTTAGGTCGTGGCCACTCCAATTGATCTTCGCTCAGACACGGTAACTCGCCCAACACGGGCGATGCGCCAAGCGATGGCAACTGCTGAAGTCGGCGATGATGTCTATAGCGATGATCCAACCGTTAACTCACTTGAAGAACGAGTTGCTGCGCTCTTTGGAAAAGAAGCGGGAGTCTTTACTCCAACAGGCTCATTAGCCAATCAATTAGCGATCCGCATGCTTGTTGCACCCGGCGAAGAGTTAATCGCTGAGACAAATTCACATATCGTTCGCGCCGAACTTGGCGCTGCTGCGGTATTTAGCGGAATTACAACGCGCACTTGGCCTGCCAAGAACGGGTTGCTAGTTGCCGCGGATGCGCTAGAAATCGCTCGTCCAAACTCTGGTCCTTACTTAGTTTCAACGACGGCAATCGCTGTCGAAAATACCCATAACTTTGGCGGCGGAACTGTGCAGCCACTGGAAGAGATTAAGGCGCTACGTAAAGGCGCAGATGAGATCGGCGTTGCCCTTCACCTTGATGGTGCGCGAATCTGGAATGCCCATGTCGCAAGTGGCGTTGCATTTAGCGAATATGGAAAATATTTCGACACGATCAGCGTCTGCTTATCAAAAGGCTTAGGCGCACCAATTGGCTCGGTAATGCTTAGCACCAAAGAGCGTGTGACAAAGGCGCGTATCTGGCGCAAACGTTACGGAGCAGGCATGCGCCAGGTTGGTTTGCTAGCAGGCGCTGCTCATTACGCACTCGATAACAATATTGCTCGCTTATTGGAAGATCATCGCCGCGCGAAAGAGCTAGCAGTAGCCATCGCCGCAATTGATAAATCATTTGTTGATCCGGCGTTAGTTGAAACAAATATCGTTGGACTTGATTTAGCAAACGCTCCATACACCGCTGCCGAACTTGCAACGCGTTGCCGTGAGGCTGGCTTATGGATTAGCGCGCTAGGTCCAAAGTATGCGCGCTTAGTTACTCATTTAGATTTTGATGACGAACAATGTGCAGCGGCAATTGAGATATTAAAGCGCGTTCTCGTGGCGTAATAGCCACTCTTTCTTACTTAGCCCATAAGCATAATTACCGAGGGCTCCCCCGGTTTTTACTATGCGATGGCATGGCACAACTAGCGCGATTGCGTTCTTGGCACATGCCGAGCCTGCGGCGCGCACTGCAGCTGGTGATCCAGCGTTATCTGCTAAATCAGCATAAGAAAGAACTTTGCCGCCCTTAACTTTGCGCATCGCCTTCCAGGCTGCCTGTGAAAATGGCGCACCAGGTTGGCGGACAGAAATTCCATTGATGGCAGCGATATCTCCAGCAAAGTAATCGTTTAATAAATCAGTGATCACCGGAATCTTAGAAACTTCTTTAAATCCCTTTTGATAATCATCTTGCGAAAGGCCATCTTTAAGCGCCTTCACATTGGAAAGGTTTAGCCCCAGAAGAATTTGATCATCGGCAATTAAATTTAGAACCCCAATTGGAGATTTGAATTGCGAGATCTGCAGTGCCACGTCCGCTAAATTAGCGATCGCGCAACATTTCAGCAACTAAGAAGGCAAGTTCCAGCGACTGAGAATGGTTAAGGCGTGGGTCGCAGGCGCTCTCATAGCGAGTTGCTAAGTCGGTCTCAGAGATCTGCTCTCCGCCACCTAGGCACTCGGTGACATCATCACCGGTTAGCTCAATGTGGATTCCGCCCGGATGTGTGCCAAGGCTCTTATGTACTTCAAAGAATCCCTTAACTTCATCCATTACATCATCAAAGCGACGAGTCTTGTAACCAGTTGCTGCCTCAAAGGTATTGCCATGCATTGGATCGCAGACCCAAAGTACTTGTGCACCTGATTTAGTAACGCCATCAACGAGAGCCGGAAGTGCTTCGCGAATCTTTCCTGCGCCCATACGAGTAATAAAGGTCAGGCGACCTGGCTCGCGATTTGGATCAAGGCGATCGATCAAGGCAAGTGCATCATCAACTGTTGATTTAGGTCCGAGCTTTACACCGATTGGGTTACGTACCTTGGATGCGAAATCGATATGCGCACCATCTAGTTGACGTGTGCGTTCGCCGATCCACAAGAAGTGTGCTGAAACATCGTAAGGAAGTTGGGTACGTGAATCGATGCGGGTAAGCGCCTTCTCGTACTCCATGATCAACGCTTCGTGGCTGGAGTAGAAATCAACAGATTTAAATGAATCAGGGTCAACACCTGCTGATTTCATGAAGTCGAGTGCGCGACCGATCTCGCGCGCCATTTGTTCGTAGCGATCGCCAACAGATGAATCGCGGATAAAGCCTTTGTTCCATTCGTGAACTTGGCGCAGATCAGCAAAACCACCTTGGGTAAAGGCACGAACTAAGTTAAGGGTTGCAGCCGATGTGTTGTAAACACGAACCATGCGGTCTGGATCCGGCGTACGTGATGCCTCATTAAATTCGAGATCGTTAACGGCATCCCCGCGATATGCAAGAAGGGTTACATCTCCACGCGTTTCAAAATCATTGGAACGGGGCTTAGCGAACTGCCCTGCCATACGGCCAACTTTTACGACCGGCAAGCTCGAGTAGTACTGCAATACAGCGGCCATCTGCAAAATCGTCTTGATGCGGTTGCGAATTGAATCTGCAGTTGCGGCTGCAAATGTTTCGGCGCAATCTCCACCTTGCAACCAGAATGCGCGCCCTGCAGCTGCTTCAGCGATCTTGGCTTTTAGATCATCGCACTCACCAGCAAAGACAAGTGGTGGAAAAGATTTCAGTTGAGCAACTGCGGATTTCACAGGAGCACCATCTACACCACCCGGCCATTGCGGTTGTTGCGCCGCAACGAGGCCAGGGGTGAAGAGAGTGTCTAGTGAATTCTGCGATGAATTGGACATGAGGATAAGAGTAGTTTGTTCAGATAGTTTCTCGGGTGAGAATTATCCGAAGAAGATCTCTGACTCCTTGTAACGCTCGATTGGAACAGTTTTGAGCTTCTCAGTTGCTGTCGCAAGCGGAACGCGGACGATATCTGTTCCGTGAAGTGCAACCATCTTGCCCCAATCGCCTTCAGATGCAGCGGTGATCGCCTGCAAACCAAAGCGTGTAGCAAGTACGCGATCGAACGCAGTTGGCGTTCCACCACGTTGGATGTGGCCGAGTACAGATGTACGCGCCTCTTTGCCGGTCTTAGCTTCGATCTGCTTAGCCAGCCATTCGCCAATTCCAGAAAGCTTTACGTGACCGAAAGCATCTAGCTCTCCATCTTTAGTGATCATGTCGCCATCTTGAGGAATTGCACCTTCAGCGATAACGATGATTGGTGCGTAGCTGCTCTTAAAGCGAGACTCAACTAATTCGCAGACCTTATCTACTGAGAATTTAACTTCTGGAATCAAGATACAAGCGGCTCCACCTGCGATACCTGAATGAAGTGCGATCCAGCCAGCGTGGCGGCCCATTACTTCAACGATAAGTGCGCGGTGATGTGATTCTGCTGTTGTATGAAGGCGATCGATCGCCTCAACTGCAATATTTACTGAGGTATCGAAACCAAATGTGTAATCGGTGTTGTTAAGGTCGTTATCGATTGTCTTTGGAACGCCGATTACCTTTACGCCAAGCGCATCTAACTTTGTTGCAACGCCGAGAGTATCTTCGCCACCAATTGCGATAAGCGCATCGATTCCTTGATCTGCCAGGTTCTGCTTGATACGTTCTACGCCATTTTCAATTTTAAATGGGTTGGTGCGGGATGAACCAAGGATCGTTCCACCGCGAGGCAAGATGCCGCGGGTTGTCTCAAGGTTGAGCTCCATTGTGTAGTTCTCGAGTGGGCCTTTCCAGCCATCACGGAAGCCAACAAACTCGTGGCCATATTCCTTCACACCTTTACGAACTACTGCGCGGATAACCGCATTAAGACCAGGGCAATCTCCGCCACCTGTAAGGACGCCAATACGCATGAAAACTCCAGTTCAAAAAATTGTAAATCTAAGTCAAAATTAATTTTAGACTTGAGAATAAGTGGTCAACGTTGACAGGCACAGTCTAACCTCTACCCATGGCTATCCAAAAACTCGTCGCGGGCGTGGATTCATCTACTCAATCTTGCAAGGTCGTCATCCGCGATGGCGTTACCGGCGAGTTAGTCAGAGAAGGCCGCGCCACTCACCCTGATGGCACAGAAGTAAATCCTGCACATTGGGTCAGCGCCCTTGATGCCGCTATTGCTGCAGCTGGTGGCCTAGATGGCGTAGAAGCGATCTCAATCGGTGGACAGCAACATGGAATGGTTGCACTCGATGCGCAAGGCAAAGTAATTCGCGATGCACTTCTCTGGAATGACACTCGGTCTGCAGAAGCTGCAACTGCGCTAAATAAAGAACTCGGTGGCAATGAAGAAACCGCCAAACAAGTTGGTTCGGTATTAGTTGCATCATTTACCGCAACTAAATTACGTTGGATGGCAGATTCTGAGAAAGAAAATGCGGCAAAGGTGGCCGGTGTTGCTCTCCCCCACGACTGGTTATCCTGGCAAATACAGCACGCTAAAGGTGAGGCTCTAGATTTCGGAAAACTTTTCTCAGATCGCAGCGAAGCATCAGGTACTGGTTACTTCGATCCAACAACTTCGCAATATCGCCACGATATTTTGGCAAAGGTTTTACGCACCGATCGCGAAATACATCTACCTAAGATAATTTCACCAGCACAATTTGGCGGAACTACTCCAGCAGGAATTCCCATTGCTCCGGGAGCAGGCGATAACGCAGCCGCCGCACTTGGTATTCAGGCACAAGCCGGAGATGTTGTTGTCTCACTCGGAACAAGCGGCACAGCCTTTGCAGTCTCTGAGACACCAACTCATGATGCATCTGGCCAAGTTGCCGGTTTTGCTGATGCAACTGGTCGCTTCTTGCCACTTGTCTGCACGCTAAATGCCGCGCGCATCTTGGATGCAGCAACTCGCATCCTTGGAAAAACACATGATGAAGTTGGAGCACTTGCTTTAACCGCCAAGCCGGGTGCAAATGGACTATCGCTCTTGCCATACTTTGAAGGTGAGCGAACTCCTAACCGACCACATGCAACAGGTGTATTCGGCGGAATGAATCTAAATAACTCAAATGCGGCAGATATCGCTCGCGCGATGGTCGAAGGAATGCTCTGCGGTTTAGTAGATGCCGTTGATGCTCTAGAAAAGTTAGGCGTAAATGTAAAACGAATTATCTTGATTGGTGGCGCCGCTAAAAACCCCGCAGTCTCACAAATTGCTGCAGCACTCTTTGGCCGTGAAGTACTTGTTCCGCCAGCCGGAGAATATGTAGCAAATGGCGCAGCCCGCCAAGCAGCATGGGCCTTACTTGGTGGAGATAGCGCACCTATTTGGGATCTTGGAAAGATTGAAAAAGTATCTGGAATTGCAACACCCGATGTGGTTGAGCGATATCGCACCTTGCGCGATCGCACCGAGAATTGGAGTTAATTCAATGACCCTAGCCCCTGAAATAATTGCGCAACTTGCAGATCAGAAGGCGGCAGGACTTCCGCAAGTTTGGGAAGCTCCCGTTGCTGTTATTCGCGAGTTGACGCAAGGTCGCGTCGCATTTGCCGGAGTGCCAGAACCAATTCTTTCCGTTACAAATCGTTTTATTCCTGGACCAACTTCAGATCTGCCAATTCGTATCTATCGTCCAAACCAAGATCAGAAGGCACCAGCTATGGTCTATTTCCATGGCGGCGGCTGGGTTTTAAACTTCTTAGATATCTACGATGCAGCGCTGCATCGCCTTGCAAATCAAAGTGGCTCGGTAATCATCAGCATTAATTACCAGAAGGCGCCTGAGCATCCATTCCCGACTCCTTTTGATGACTGTTATGCCGGACTTCTCTGGGTTAAAGCACATGCCGAAGAGATTGGCATCGATCCCAATCGCGTTGGCGTTGGCGGAGATAGCGCTGGTGGAAATCTCGCTGCCGCTGTTGCGCTAAAGGCGCGCGATGAAAACGTAGCGCTAACTTATCAATTACTTGTTTATCCCTGCCTGGATCGTGACTTCACAACTAAGTCGTATATCGATGCGGCAACGGATTACGGCTTAACAACGCAAGCCATGGAATGGTTCTGGGATCAGTACCTGCAAGGTAGCCAACACGATAACAATCCATATGCTGTACCGATGCGCGCAAAGTCTCTTGCAGGTGTTGCGCCATCAATCGTAATTACCGCGCAATACGATCCGCTAGTCAGTGACTCGGAAAATTACTGTGCCAAGTTAGAAAAAGATGGCGCGCAAGTTATCTATAAAGAATTTCCGGGAATGATCCATGGTTTCTTCGCCAATGTTGGGGCAACGCCATCGGCCCATCTCTCACTTGATTTTGCAGCGCAAGAGATTACAGAGAGAACAAAAAGATAAATAACTAAGGGGTAACTCGTACACCCTTACCGACGATAACTATTCCAGCATCCGATACGGTAAATCGAGCACGATCACGCTCTAAATCAACTCCGATCTGCGCACCTGGTTCTACAACTACATTCTTATCCAAGATCGCGCTGCGAATAACTGCCTTGTCGCCAATCTTTACCGATGGCATCAAAACAGATCCGTCCACAAATGCGCCTGCACCTACATGTACATCATGTGAAATGACGGTTCGGTTTACATGGCCGCCAGAAATGATGGAGCCTGCGCCAACGATCGAATCCTGAGCAATACCGCCTTCGCTAAATTTTGCAGGCGGCAACGATGGTGGATTGGTAAGTAGCGGCCATTCGCGGTTATAGAGATTAAAGATTGGATGGATCGAAACTAGATCCATATGAGCATCGTAATAAGCGTCGATTGAGCCCACATCACGCCAGTAGCCTTTATCGCGTTCTGTTTCACCCGGCACTACGTTATTTGCAAAGTCATAAACTTTTGCGCTGCCATTGGCGGTGAGCATCGGAATGATATTTCCACCCAGATCATGGCGACTCTCCAAATCCTCAGAATCTAGAATTAAAGCTTCTTCCATAACATCGCGGCGGAAGATGTAATTTCCCATTGATACCAAACATAGATCAGGGTGACCTGGCATGGCAGGTGGGTCCGATGGTTTTTCGTGAAATGCCTTAATTGTTATTCCATCATCAGCTAACTCAATTACGCCAAATTCGTGAGCTTCGGCGCGTGGCATACGGATCGCAGCAATAGTAACGCCAGCACCAGAATCGATATGCGCTTCAAACATTTGATCAGGATCCATGCGATAGACGTGGTCTGCGCCGAAGACAAGAACGTGATTTGGATTTTCATCGTGAATTAAATTGAAGTTCTGCAAGATTGCATCTGCGCTGCCGGTATACCAACGTGGTCCGAGGCGTTGTTGTGCGGGTACTGGCGTTATGTAATTGCCAGTTAAAGTGCTCATGCGCCAAGTAGTTGTGATGTGGCGGTCGAGAGAGTGAGATTTATATTGAGTCAGAACTGCGATCTTGCGCATCTCGGCATTTACTAAATTGGATAGTACGAAATCCACCAACCGATAAGAGCCACCGAATGGAACAGCGGGTTTGGCACGATCTGCGGTCAACGGCATTAAGCGCTTGCCTTCGCCACCTGCCAGGACAATTCCTAGTGGTCGCTCTCTCCGCTTCATACATTAAATCTACTCGCGATAGGGCCGATGCAACAGATGAAAAGCGCGCTAATTGGTTTAGGCTCTGATCTATGAAGAAAGATCTGAAGATAGGAATTGTCACCAAAGAGTGGCCACCTCAGGTCTATGGCGGAGCCGGAGTCCATGTCTACCAATTGACGCAGGCTCTTCGATCCATCAGTGGAGTTCAGGTAGATGTGCATTGCTTTGGCGGAGAACGCAGCGATGGCGCTTTTGGATATGACGTTCCCAGTGGATTCACATCTGCAAATCCTGCGCTTCAAGCGATCGCAACAGACCTGGCAATCGCAACGAAACTTGAAAAGGTGCAGCTTGTGCATTCACATACTTGGTATGCAAATATGGCAGGGCATTCCGCATCGCTGCTTTACGGAATCCCCCACATTGTTAGCGCACACTCACTTGAACCGCTGCGTCCATGGAAAGCCGAACAACTCGGTGGTGGTTACCAGATTTCTTCTTGGGCGGAAAAGACTGCCTACGAAGGCGCGGCAGCAATAATTTCAGTTAGCGATGGAATGCGCGCTGATGTGTTAAGCGCCTATCCCAACGTTGATCCAAGCAAAGTTCATACCATTCGCAACGGTGTTGACGTTGCAAAGTTTGCACCAAATCCTGACCCATCTGTACTTGCAAAGTATGGAATCACTGGGCCTTATGCCACATTTGTTGGTCGTATTACTCGTCAAAAAGGTTTGGCTCATTTGCTGCGCGCTTGGAAATCAGTGCCTGCCGAATATGGATTGGTGCTCTGTGCTGGAAGCCCAGATGAACCAGGAATTGGCGCAGAAGTAGCTGACCTAATTGCTGAACTACAGAAAACTCGCAAAAATATCTGGTGGATCAAAGATATGTTGCCACACGATGAGTTAACAGCTGTATTAACTCAAGCCGAACTCTTCTTATGCCCATCAATTTATGAACCGCTGGGAATTGTTAATTTAGAGGCGATGGGATGCCAAACCGCAGTTCTGGCATCGCGCGTAGGCGGTATTCCAGAAGTTGTCGATCACTTAAAAACTGGTGAATTAGTTGATTACACCGAAGATCACGCCAAATTTGAGGGTGATTTATCACAAGCTATTACTCGTTTGTTGGCAGATCCAGAACAACTTAAGCGTTATGGAAAAGCAGGTCGCGAACGCGCCACTACACACTTTGGCTGGGATGCCGTCGCACAGGCTACTATTGCGCTCTACCGCAGCGTGCTGCGTTAATTCAAAACACTTTCTAGCACTGGAGCACCCCGACTCATGTCGCGCCGTAATTTGATCCTCTTTTTACTTTCTGGCTTTTTATGGGGCATCCCTTATCTATTTATTCGCATTGCCGTTGATCCACAAGATGGATTCCACCCAGCGATTGTTGTCTTGGGAAGAGTCGTCATCGGCGCGCTAATTCTCATTCCAATTGCGATCTACGATAAAACCTTCTTTACCGCGATAAAAAATTGGCGCTATATAGCTATCTATGCCCTCTTTGAAATGGTCGGTCCTTGGATTCTGATCGGAACTGCCGAGCAGAAGATCTCATCTGGGCTCGCTGGTTTGCTCGTTTCCTCAGTTCCAATTTTTTCAACGCTGATTGCATCACGGTATGGCGATAAATCGGTCTGGCAGCCAAAGCGGTTATTTGGAATCGCTATCGGTTTCCTGGGCGTCTTCTTACTTGTAGGAATCGAAAGTTTGACCGGTTCATCAGATCCACTATCCATTTTGATGGTAATCGCTGCATCTATCGGTTATGCCTTCGCCGTTATCTACATAACTCGCAAGATGCCGGAAGGTTCAGGCGTTGCGATCAACGGTATTGCAATGGCGATGACTGCAGTCTTTTACTCACCAGCGCTCTTCATCTTCTGGCCAGATCGCGCCGTTAGCCACGAGGCGATTTATTCGCTGATCGCACTCGGAGTCTTCTCAACTGGTATCGCATTTGCCATCTTCTTTGCAGTTATGGCTGAGATCGGGCCAACCCGCGCATCCCTAGTTACTTATATGAATACAGCTTTTGCCGTAATCCTTGGCGTAATTATTTTAAATGAACCGCTGACCCTTGGAATTATTGTTGGACTGCCACTGGTTTTAATCGGCTCATATTTAGCAAGCCGCAGAACTAGCGCTTAGTTTTCGCCAAACCCTAAACGCTGTAATAACTTTGGATCGCGCTGCCATTCTTTAGATACTTTTACATGTAGCCCTAAGAAAATTCGGGCGTTAAGTTCGCGTTCGATATCTGCACGTGCGCGCATTCCAATATCTTTAAGGCGTTCGCCTTTATGGCCCAAGATAATTCCGGTCTGCGAATCGCGTTCCACGTGGATAGTTGCATGAATATCAAAGAATGGTCGTGAGCCTTTCTCGTCGCGTTCTGACATCTCATCGATCGTCACCATAATTGAATGCGGAAGTTCTTCCCGGGCATCGCGCATGGCAGCTTCACGAATTAGCTCGCAGATTAGCTGCTGCTGATCTTGATCGCTCTTCATTCCTTCGGGATAGAAGGCCGGACCAACTGGCAGGCTCTTTCCAATAAGTTCGGCCAATAAATCGATCTGTGAATGGATTGCTGCAGAGATCGGAACAATCTCATCCCAAGTAAACCCTTTAGCCAAATCATTGATTCCCGCTAGGCGCAGGGCGAGCTTCTCCTTAGAGATTAAATCTGTCTTTGTTACAAGTGCGAATTTCTTAGCGCGGGGATGTTTAGCAATCTCTTGGGCAAGAAATACATCGCCTCCCCCAGAAGTTTCATCTGCCGGTAAACACATCAAAACGATATCTACTGAGTCCATGCTCTCGCCAACTACAGCATTCAAGCGATGACCGAGCAGAGTCTTTGGCTTATGGATACCTGGGGTATCAACGAGCACTGCTTGAAAAGTTGGTTGGTTTACGATGCCACGAATCGCATGGCGCGTGGTGTTGGGATGCGGTGATGTTATTGCGATCTTGCTACCGACAAGTGCGTTAATAAGAGTGGATTTTCCGGTGTTAGGGCGGCCGACAATTGCGACAAAGCCCGAACGGAATTCACTCATGCGCTTATTCTCTCATTAAGCGCGTGCATTGCCTAAACCAAATTTTTAAAGGGTAGAAATCAACTCGATCGCATCTCCAACAGATGTAACCAACTCAGCGGCGCGTTCGCCGATTAAGCGATGACAGCCTTCAGATGTTGGCGCACTTATTGGCCCCGGAATCGCCATCACCGGACGCATTAGCTCTGCGGCATCACGAGCGGTGCGCAGTGAGCCAGAACGAAAAGCGGCTTCCACCACCAATGTTGCTTGGGAAAGTGCGGCAATTAATCGATTACGAGTTAGAAAGCGCGCCGGAATAGCATGCGCTCCTGGGATAACTTCTGAGATCAAAGCACCGTTCTCGCAGATTTCAGCAAATAACCGCGCGTTGCCCGCTGGATATGCAACATCTATTCCAGCGGCAAGTATTGCAATTGTTGCGCCTTCGGCAATCAGCGCACCTTTATGTGCTGCTGAATCAATTCCATATGCGCCACCACTGATGATTGTCCACTCGCGATCAACAAAACCTGCTGCGAAATCTCCCGCGTTACGGATTCCGTAGGGCGTTGGATTGCGCGTTCCGACAATTGCTAAGCCACGTTCTTTCAAAGTTTCAACTTCGCCTTTAACGACCAACCCAATTGGTGGGGCGGCGAGTTCATTTAACTGCTCTGGCCACTGCGCCATTTCTGGCGTTAAGAAGAACGCACCTGCGCTATCAATACTCTTGGAAATCTCTTTGAGGTTAACCGCTCGCAGACGATCGATCGTCTTTCCGAATTTAACTCCGTCATAACCGCCTTCAAGTAGTTTCTTATAGACATGATCAGAACCATAAGTTGCGATCTCTTGGCTCCAGAAAACATGTCCACCTTCAATTGCGGCAAAGAGCGCAAGCCGGGACTGGATTTCTTTCATAGCTCTGATCCCTCTCGTAATTGGTGAGCGCGTTGCACATCAGCGAGATTGGGAATTGTGTGGCCGGCAAGATCTGCCAGAGTCCACGAGAGGCGGATGATCTTGTGTAGCCCGCGCGCCGTAAGCAGCTCTTTCTCTAATTGGTCGTGGAGAAAATTCATAGCAGCGCGTTCAGGTTTATATATTGTGCGTAGCGCGCGCGATGGGATCTGGGAATTTAGGCTCCAGCTCTCTTCAGCAAAACGCTCTTCGGCAGTGGCTCTTGCGGCGACTACCCGAGCGCGAATAACTGCACTACTTTCTCCGAGTTCGGTCTGCGCCATTTCAGTGCGGCTAACTGGTTCAACTTGTACGCGCATATCAATCCGGTCCATTAAAGGCCCAGATAACTTTCCAAGATAGCGGCGCACCGCAAGAGAAGAGCAGATACATGCACGACCTTTACCACTGAACTTTCCGCATGGACATGGATTTGCGGCAAGTACCAAGAGAAACTGCGCAGGGAAGGTAATACTTCCAACGCTACGTGCAATCGTGATCGTGCCTGATTCCAACGGCTGGCGAAGTGAATCAAGAACTCCGACTGCGCATTCGGGGGCTTCATCGATAAAGAGAACTCCGTGATGTGCCAGCGAACATGCGCCAGGCTTTATCGCATGCGATCCACCGCCAACCATGGCAACGCGTGATGCGCTGTGATGTGGCGAAACAATCGGAGCAACTAAAGACATTGGCGAACGAGTTCCAAGAGAACCCGCAATTGAATGAACTGCTGTTACTTCGAGCGCTTGATCAATACCAAGTGCGGGCAAGATAGTTGGTAACCGCGCAGCGATCATCGTCTTACCCGCACCTGGTGGTCCGATCAAGAGCAAATGGTGTCCCCCACTTGCTGCTACCTCTGCTGCAAATCGAGCACGTGTTTGACCTGCAACATCGGAGAAATCAGGTTGAACTTCATCTACTGAAAGTTCTAGATCAAGTTGCGGCGCAGATGTGATCTCACCGGTTCGCAGGAAACGTAGAACTTGTGCCAGATTTGGAAAAGTAAAGATCTGCATCTGAGTCATGAGCGATGCTTCGCCATAGTTTTCTGGCGAAACAAGTGCCCGTTTGATCCCCGATTTATATGCCGCAATCAGCGCGGGCAGTACCCCGCGAACAGAACGGATACGGCCATCAAGTGCCAGCTCGCCCAAGATAACAACGTCTTCGAGTGGTTCTTGGGGCAGTGCACCTTGGGCGATCAAGATCGCAAGCGCAATAGATAGATCAAAACCCGAACCGCTTTTGGGGAGCCAAGCTGGTGATAGCGAGACAGTGACTTTCTTATTAGGCCAGATTTCATTTGAATTAATTAACGCTGCGCGCACTCGGTCACGGGATTCGTTAAGAGCAGCATCCGGTAAACCAAGTAGCGAATACATCGGCAGACCATCTGCGATATCTACTTCAACAGTGACAATCGCACCGTCGAGGCCATGCAGAGCAATACAAGTCGTTTGACCAAGGCTCATAGGATCGCCCCGCGGTATTCCAAGGTATGTGTTCCATCGACTGCGATAAGAACAGCCACGACATCGATCGCGTATTCGCAACCTAGACATCCGTGGGTAGCAAGCCAGGCAAGTGCCAGCCGTTGCATGCGATGGGCCTTATCGCGATTAATCGCCTCAAAGGGATGACCGAAGGCAAGTGAGGAGCGAGTCTTGACTTCGATAAAGTGAAATATGCCATCGCTGCTTAGCGAAACAAGATCTATCTCGCCTTCGCGCACCCGCCAGTTACGGTCCAGAATTTCATCACCGCGCGCAGTTAAGTAATCAGCGGTTACTTGTTCGCCAAATGCACCAGTCTTTTGATTGTTCTTCTTCTCGCCTACTTTGCCCATGGCGCGCAGGTTAGAGAAAGACCCCGACAGTTAATCCAAAGTTAGCAGCGCTTGTGTGTAATTATTAAAGGAGCGCAGCAATATTTGCGAAAGAACGGCGATGTTCTATACACGGGCCGTGCGCTTGCAAGGCTTCGGTATGAGCTTTGGTGATATAGCCTTTATGTTTGGCAAAGCCATAATCAGGATAAGTTAAATCTAAATCGCGCATTGCGCGGTCACGCGTAACTTTGGCAATAATCGATGCAGCGCTGATACAGGTAACAACTTGATCGCCTTTCCAGACTGCAACATTTGGTATCGCAAGCCCTTCAATGGCATAACCATCGGTGAGTACATAATTTGGTGTAACCGATAGCCCCTGAACCGCTCGGCGCATTCCATCTAGATTTGCTGCATGTACTCCCCGCGAATCTACTTCTGCCGCTGGAACAATGATCACGCTAACTGCCAAGGCAGCACTTGTTACGACATCAAATAGTTTTTCGCGTTCGGCCTCAGATACATCTTTGGAATCACGAACCTTTGCCAGCTCTGGAGCAAAAGGATCAGATAGAACAACGGATGCGATAACTAACGGACCCGCGCAAGCACCACGTCCTGCTTCATCTACCCCAGCAAGCGGAGTTATCCCTGAATCAATAAGTAGGGATTCAATTACCTTCATGTGCGTAGCTAGAAATTACTTAAGTGAAGAGTAAGAACTAACTATTCCTAAATTCTTTATCGGCCAGATGATTCCAATAACTCTGCCAGTTACCTTTGAAGTAGGAACCATGCCATTGTTTATATCATCTTGATGAAAACGTGAATCCGAACTTGCCCCACGATGGTCGCCCATAACCCAGACTTTTCCTTCAGGCACTGTGACATTGAACTTGGTCTCACTCGCAGAATTTCCAGCAAAGATATATGGCTCATCGATCTCAACGCCATTGATCATTAACTTCTCATTCTTTGAACAGCATTCGACTTTATCGCCAGCCACTCCAATTACTCGCTTAACCAGATATTGCTTTGCAGGATTTGGCAGAACTCCGACAGCAACAAGACCTTCTTTAACCTTTGCTAAATACTTATTTCCATCTCCGGTGTACGGCTCGGGTAGCCAATTGTCAGGATCACGAAAGACCACAACATCGCCTCGGTTAATTGAATTACTGATAAATGGAACTTTATTGACCGCGACGCGATCATTGACCTGAAGGGTGTTCTCCATCGAGCCCGAAGGAATATAGAAGAATTGAACTAGAAATGATTTGATGACGAGCGAAACTGCGAGCGCGACAACAACAAGAATAGGTAACTCGCGTAATAGCGAGCCCTTGCGTGGCATTAGAGAAGAGTTACTTAGTTAGCAGGCTTGTCTTCAGCTGCAGGTGCTTCCTCAGCAACTGCAACCTCTTCAACAACCGCTTCAGCTGCAGGAGTTTCAACAACTACTTCTACCGCCGGAGCCTCAACCACAACTTCTTCAACTACAACCGCAGCCGGAGCCTCGATCACAACTTCCTTCTCAGGAGTTGAGAGAATTCCATCGCCGTAACCTTCGATGCCATCGCGCTTTTCGCGAATCTTGGCAGCCTTACCGCGGAGATCGCGGAGGTAGTAAAGCTTGGCGCGACGTACATCGCCCTTCTTTACGAGTTCAATCTTTTCAATAACTGGTGTGTGCACTGGGAAGGTACGTTCTACTCCAACGCCGTAAGAAACCTTACGGATTGTGAAAGTTTCACGAACGCCATCGCCTTGGCGACGGATAACGATTCCTTGGAAGACCTGGATACGGCTCTTGCTACCTTCGATAACGCGGACGTGGATCTTTAATTCGTCTCCAGCGCGAAATTGTGGGACGTCATGGCGAAGTGACTTCGCATCAACGGCATCAAGAATATTCATCGTAAGGTCCTCATCTATTTTTAAGCGTTTACAAGCGCAACTAAAAGTGTCGCGCAGACTGCGTATCTTGCCACAGAAGGGGCGCCGAGCGTAAATCGGCTACTTCCCCCTGCTTGGCCAGGGCTCACCCTGCCCGACTTTCTCACCCGCTGCGGGTATTCTCGCCCACATGAGTGAGCTACGCCTAACCGGCAAGACCCCAGATGGGGTGCATCTAGCGCTCACCGATAACGATGGAAATGAACACACTTTGCGAATCAGCGACACTTTGCGCGCCACGGTAAACCAACCACGTTTAACTTCAGTCCCAGTAGGCGATGAGAACGAAGTGATGAGCGTTAAGGAGATTCAGCGTCGTCTGCGCGCTGGCGAAACCATGGAAGTCATTGCACGCGATGGAAATATTTCTGTAGATAAAGTTGAACGCTTCTCTGGCCCAATTCTGCAAGAGCGCGTCTTTATTATCGATCAGGTACATGGCTTAACTCCACGTCGCGACGGTAAAGAGACCGCTAAAGATGCGCCAACATTTCTCGACATTGTTATTTCAAAACTTGCACCACGTGGTGTAGATATCGATGCGATCGATTGGAACACCTGGCGTATAGAAGATGGCAGTTGGACAATCGAACTTCACTATCCAAACCGCGATGGCGTTGGATCTGCACAGTTCTCATTTGATACCCATCGCCGTTCAATTACTCCGCTCGATGACAATGCCGCGTGGATGACCGGTGAACCAGCGCCTGTGCGCCGCATCGAACCTGGTTTGGTCTATGCCGAACCATCACATCCTTCACGTATTGAAGAACGCACTGAACCACGCGAACCAATTCGTATTGATAGCGCACCAGTGCGCAGCATCTCTTCCATCCTTGATGATCTTCCAGATAACGATCCAACCGATGAAGAATTCGAAGCAGAAGTTAGCCGTGAGACACCTCGTTTGGTTTCAATCCGCGAGACACCAGCACCTGGCGATAGCCAAGATGGAATTACTGCACGCGCCAAAGTTCCTTCATGGGATGAAATTATGTTTGGTCGCAAAACTACCGAGGAACCAACCCCCGAAAACTAACTTGTTACATGAGTAAGTAAAGGTACAAAGCTTTCAATATCTGTTGCTCCACCATGGTGGCCAACCATTGCGCCTTCTTGTTTTTCACGTTCGGCCTCGATCAAGATCAATTCACCATGTGCAATTGCGATTACATCACCCATGCGATCTGCAGCATCTAACGAAACCTCCAGGCCAAAGAGCCCTGCTGCAATAGCTTGATCGCGTAGATAAATAGTGGCCCTCTCCCCCAAGTACTCTTCCCAACGAGATGCCACTTCTTTATGTGCGCTAAGCGGAGAGCCATCTGCCAGATAAAGGTGGCGTGCACGAGGCTCGCCAGCAATCGTTGCGATATCAGTGGCTAAATCATTGTCTTGGCCGATAACAATCTTTTCACCAACATTGATCATGCCGTGATCAGCAGTTAACCAAATTCTGGTTTTGCGCGGCAGTTTCTTTAGCAAGTTCGCGACTAGTTGATCGATTGCAACAAGGGCGGCCAACCATTTCTCTGAACCAACTCCATCGCTGTGCCCAGCGACATCTAGTTCGTTTACGTAGAGATAAACAAATGATGGCGTCTTCTTTAACGCCTCGACCGTTTCGGTTACCAAATCTTCATGGATATTGGCACCGCGGTAATTTGCACCGCGAAAGACGGCGCGGGTAAAGCCCGTATCTTCATAACGCTTTGCAGCTACATGAGTGACGTTGATATCTGCAGCTGTTGCGCGCTCGAATAAAGTCGGTACTGGTTGCCAGATCGCTGGATCAACGCGTTCATCCCATTTAAGTGAGTTAAGAATGCGACCACC
>JBIIUL010000064.1:0-6143 GCA_044340015.1 Candidatus Planktophila sp. | reverse complement strand
GACGTCACAACGAGAGATTCGTGCGATAGATCCCACGTGGGACCTCGCCGAGTTAATGGCGCGCCTTGCCAAAGCCCTTATTGGAGATGGTCCGGCTCTGGCCCTTGGCCCAGTTTCCGTAGCTGGCACCCCAGATCGCGTGGCGCTAGTGGTCAACACCAGCGGATCAACCGGGATAGCAAAAGAAGTTGGTTTATCGGCCAGCGCACTTTTGGAAAGCGCTAAGAGCGCAAATAAATTTGTTGGTGCAAAGCCAGGGCAGGTCTGGTCGTTGTTGTTGCCTTTATCTCATATCGCTGGCATAAACGTTTTGGTTC
The DNA here is from genome assembly GCA_044340015.1 of Candidatus Planktophila sp. Classification (GTDB taxonomy): domain Bacteria; phylum Actinomycetota; class Actinomycetes; order Nanopelagicales; family Nanopelagicaceae; genus Planktophila. The sequence goes on along the minus strand of JBIIUL010000064.1, from coordinate 5,826 downwards.
GAAGTTTAGAGCTCGGAACTTTGCCAATTGATGCGCGAGAAATTACTGGCAAATACCCGTTCGCTGATTTCACAGCGGTTGTGCCAACTCAACTATTTCGCGCACTAAATGGTGATAGCGATCTGCTGGAACATTTGATTTCCGCGCAAGCAGTTCTAGTGGGAGGCGCCGCACTTTCGTCAGAATTGCGAGAAGCCTCACATAACGCAGGAATCAAGGTCATCGAGACTTACGGAATGACTGAAACATCAGGTGGATGTATCTATAACGGAACGCCATTGGACGGAACCGAATTCGAAATTGATAATCTTGGAGTTATTTCAATAACAAGCAAATCTTTAGCTACAACTTATCTAAATGATCCAAAATCATGGGATGAGAAAATCCGTAACGGATACTTTGTCACAACTGATCTTGGATATATAGAAGATGGAAAACTTGTCGTAACCGGCAGAAGCGATGATCTAATTATTTCTGGTGGAGAAAATATCTCTCTGGCTGAAGTCGAAAGAATCGTTTCAACAACTTTCTCTGGAATTGATTGTGCAGCGTTTGCAATACCTGATTCACAATGGGGGCAATCACTTCAATTGGCAATAGCTGGTGATGTTAAGCCAGAGCAATCTGCGATTAACGAATATCTCTCTTCGCAAATCTCAAAAGCTGCAAAGGTAAAGAACTTCTTGTATTTAAACCAACTCCCCCGCACTGTGCTTGGAAAAATTGATCGCCACAAACTTGCCGAGTTAGCAGCGGAGGCAAACCATGGCTAATAAATGGGTCCTTGGTGCCCGCCCACGCACCCTTGCTGCAGCGATCGCACCAGTAGTTGTAGCAACTGCATATGCGGGAAATCTCTGGCAACCTCTGCCTGCTGCACTCGCGCTCTTAGTTAGTTTGTCGCTGCAAATCGGCGTTAATTTCGCAAATGATTATTCAGATGGAATTCGCGGTACCGATGATTCTCGTATCGGTCCGATCCGTTTAACCGCAAGCGGTCTAGCAAGTGCTAAATCTGTGAAGAACGCTGCGTTTATCTCTTTCTTCTTTGCTGCCATCGCTGGTTTGGCTCTAGCGCTGCAGACTTCTTGGTGGCTAATCGCTGTCGGTGCGTTAGCAATCGCAGCGGCATGGGGATACACAGGTGGTTCTAGCCCTTACGGATATAAAGGTTTAGGTGAAATTTCTGTATTCCTATTCTTCGGCATTGTTGCAACTGTCGGAAGTTATTACGTGCAGACCGAAGAGTTGAATTTGCAGATATTTGTTGTGTCAATTCCGATGGGTTCTCTGGCATGTGCGATTCTGGCGATTAACAACTTGAGAGATCGCGCACAAGATGAATTAGTTGGAAAGCGCACGATGGCGGTGCGGCTGGGAGATAAAGGTGCTCGCGCCCTCTACATTTCACTTCTTATTTCGGCCCACCTCTTTGCGCTCCTTACCTTCGAGCCTTTTGCGTTATTTACTTTGTTAGCGCTGCCCCTCAGCACATCTCTGGCACGTTCGGTCTGGGCGGGGACAAGTGGCGCAGCGCTGATTCCACTTCTGGCAAAGACCGGCAAGTTGCAGATGCTCTTTGCCGCCCTATTTGCACTCGGCCTAGTCCTCTAACTTTCGCTAGACTCTACCCATGCTCAGATTTCAAGCGCTCTTTGTTATCGCATCTCTTGCCTTAACTCTTTACTCGTTTATTGATTGCGCAAAACGAGATGAGTCGCTAATTCAGAAACTTCCTAAATGGGGTTGGCTGCTAATTATTTTGTTCTTCTCAGCTTTTGGATCAATTGCTTACCTGTTTATTGGTCGCACTCGCAGAGATAAAGGTCCTCGTCCACCCAAGCGCAGAATCTTGCCTCCGGATGATGACCCAGATTTCTTGCGTCGCCTTTAATTTTAAACGCTTAAAGACCGCTGTAGGTGTGCTTTCCGGTTCCCCAAACATTTACATAAACATAGTTAAATAAAAATGTTGAGCCTGCAAATAGGCAGAGCCAAGCTGCACGACGCCCGCGCCAGCCAACCGTCACGCGCGCGTGAAGATATGCAGCGTAGGCAACCCAAGTAATAAAGGCCCAAGTCTCTTTTGGATCCCAACCCCAATAGCGACCCCACGCGCTCTCTGCCCAAATTGCACCCGCGATTACCGAGAAGGTCCAAAGTGGAAAGACAAATGCAACAAGTCGATAAGAGAGTTGATCTAAAGTCTCTAATTCAGGAAGACGTTTCGCCCAAGGTTTACGTTCGCCGCGACGTTCCATCGCATCGAGATAGAGGAACGCTCCAGCAATTACATTTGATAGTAAGAAAACGCCGCCAGAAATAATTGCTGCGATTACGTGGATAACTAGCCAAGTAGATTTCAGCGCTGGTACTAACGGTGCGCTGTCGCGATAAAGCAAGGTCACTGCCGTTCCTAAAGTTAACAACGCTGCGATTGATACAAATAGCCCAAGCCAACGTAGATCGTGTTTGCGCAGGGCAATTAGATATGCGCCCGTGAATGCCAAGGCGCCAGTAATTGAGAATTCATACATATTCCCCCACGGAACATGGCCATTTGAAATTCCGCGCGCGATTACACCTGCGAGCAAAAGGAGAAAACCCAGAACCATCATTGCAGTTGCAATTCTCGCGGCACGTTCGGTGCGTGTGTAATCTAAAGTTTTATTCAAGGTAGTTCCCGTTGCGCTACCTGCGAGCTCTGGTGCGCGAACCGCCCATGCGGTTTCAAAGGCGTGGGCCAGTAATGAGAGAGCGAAAACTGCCATCGCAGAGTAGATAGAGTAATTTGAAATATATGCCCAAGTCGTTTGCATTACTTCTCATCTCTCATATGCGCAGTTAATAAAGCGATTTCTTCTTCAAGTCCTGGTGCACCATTCTTGGCTAGCCCTGCTACTTCCACAACTCCAGAAGGTGTGATCCTTATCCAAATCCGGCGGCGTCTTCCAAAGAGCGATGCAAGGAGTCCGAGAATGGCAGCAATCGCACCGTAGAGCGCATACCCCTTCCCAGGATCGCTAACTACCTGGAGATTTATCCAAGGTACGAATGACTCAAAGGTGATTGAGCCAGCGCTGAAGTTAAAGGTCTCTCCCACTTTTAATGAATCAAGTGCAATTCGAGACATCTCTGAAGTATCGATCCGATAGACAGATTGTGGAATTCCTGAATCTAGGCCGAGATCACCTTCCCAAATTGAAAATAGAAGTCTGGGATCTAGCGCCTCCGGAAAGAGTGAAATTCCGCCATCGACTGCAGAGCGCGAATAAGTTGGTAAGAAGCTAGCAACAAATCCGAGTTGAGGGCGGGCGTCTGGAACTTTAATTGATCCAATTGATTTTAGATTTCCGTCTTGGGGCAAGAAAGTAACTGGTCCCTGGAAAACAGCGAAACCTGCAGTGTCCCGAACTGTAACAATTGGTGAATAACCATTGGCTTGCAGATAAACGCGAGTATTTCCAAAAGTAAGCGGGCTATTAACTTTGAGCGTCTTTACTTCAGAACTTTCTTCCCCCGGATTAGTCACACGGACCATTGCTGTGTAATCCCTCGGAGCTGCGGTAATTGGATCGTAGATTGCTTGGAAATCTTCAACTTCAATAATAAATGGTTCGATTACATCTTCATCTACTAGCTTTCCAAAAGATAGAGTGTCATATGAAGTTGGCAGACTGATAAATCTTTCACCTTTATTAACTATCGCTTCCCCACGCATTCCAAAGAGCGATCCAACGCTAACGCCAATTAGAATTAATATAAGTGAGAGATGAAATAAAAGGTTTCCAGTTTCGCGCAAGTAACCCTTCTCTGCCGAAATTGCGCCATCTTCGTGGCGAATTCGAAAACGTCTGCGCTTTAACCAGGCAGCGCCTTTATCGAAGATAGATTCATCTCCTGCAAAGGAAGAGAAATGCTCCATTCGAGAGAGATTTCGTGGAGTTGCAGGAGGAAAGGCGCGCATCGCTTTAAAGTGCTCAACAGATCTTGGAAGTACGCAACCAATTAGCGAGATGAAGAGAAGTATGTAAATCGCGCTAAACCAAGGTGATGAATAAACCTCAAAGCCCGAGAAGCGATCTATCCACCGCGCTGATTGGGGGTTATCAATGAAGTATTGCCGCACCGCCATGGGGTTTTGGCTGCGCTGCGGGACCAGCGAACCAGGAATTGCGGCAACACCTAACAACATCAGGAGAATTAGCGCAGTGCGCATACTTGTTAACTGGCGCCAAGCAAAGCGGGCTAATCCACCTGCACCAAGTTCGGGAACTTCTACTTCATTACTCATTAGATCACCGGTGCAAAATCTGAAATTACTGTGCGAAGCGATGCCATGAGATCTGACCAGAGACCAAGTAGCTGTGCAATTCCAATCAGAATCAATATGACTCCGCCGATCTTCGAAATCAAATCACCACGTCTAACTAAGAACTTACGTAACTTCTCTGATTTATCTAGAAATAGTCCGGTTGCGATAAATGGCGCACCTAAGCCAATGCAATAGCCAAGAGATAAAATTGCACCGCGAGCAGCGCTTGACTCTTGAAAGGCGAGAGTTTGTACCGTTGCTAGCGCAGGTCCGATACATGGAGTCCAGCCGATTCCAAAGAGAAATCCCAGAAGTGGCGCGCCAATTAGCCCACCAGTTGTCGAAATACGTGGATGAAAAGTTGGCGCCATCGGAAAAATTCCCATAAAGAGCAGACCCAAGAGAATTGTTATGCCACCAAGGATTCGCGTTATTAACTCTTCTCTGGCAAAGACTTCTGAACCGATTCCACCAAAGAGCGCGCCGTAAGAGATAAAGAGCGCGCTAAATCCTGCTACAAAGAGAATTGATCCTAAGAAAACTCGGCCACGAGATTTAGAGAAACCGGCGGCATAGGCGAGATAGCCCGGAACTAGCGGCAATACGCAAGGAGATAGAAAAGAGATGATGCCCGCGAAGATTGCAAAGGGAAGAGCGGCGAGTAGATAGCCGCCAAATAACTGATCAACAACAAAGTCAATCATTCTGCTTCCAACTTTCTAATTATCTTGCTCAACGAAGTGAGAGTTACTTCACCAGAGATTCGCGCCGCAACATTTCCGTTCTTATCGATAAGAACTGTAGATGGAATTGCGTTGGCGGGAAGCGTTGATTTGAAGCCAATTAATAGCGCATCATCGATAAAGGTGGGGTAAGGGATATTCAATCTGCGGGCCAGCGCTTCAGCATTTACTGGATTATCTCTAGTTAAAATTCCCATAAATTGCACGTTGGGATATTGCTTTGCAAGTTCAATCAACGTTGGAATTTCTGCACGACATGGTGAACACCAAGAGGCCCAGACATTTACTACCGCTACTTGGCCAGGATTAAAGATAAAGGTCTTTCCCGTTAGCGTCATTCCAGATAGCGCTGGCGCAGCTTTGCGATCTTCCAAATTTATATTGGTTAGTGCACCGCTGCCTTCAATGAAACTTTCTTCCGCAATTGAACTTCCTCCACCGCATGCCGTTAAAGTAAAAGCGATAAGTAGAATTGGTGCGAGCGTAGAAAGTCTTTTGCGCATTACTTATTTCTTCTCGGGCAGTAAATGTCCGGCTGGTTCAGAGTACGACAGCCCTGAAATAACGCCTTCGTCATCAAAATGAACGCTGGTAACTGAAGCGAGTGTGCAGATCCGCTTTCTTGGATCGTGCAAAAGTGAACGACCTTCTATCGCACTACGAAGTATCCAAATTGGTAATTGATGAGAAACAACAATCGCATCTTTACCGTTAGCAGCTTTGTTAGCCGCAAAGATTGCAGCAAGCATCCGGTTGATCTGCTCTTCA
>JBIIUL010000010.1:0-22545 GCA_044340015.1 Candidatus Planktophila sp. | reverse complement strand
GCTATCTTGCGAACCATTTTCCAGTGGTAGAGATAAACCGGCACAGTTACCAAAAGCGTTACTAGCGAACTAGTGATCCCTCTAATTGCGTTACGACGATTCTGATCGATATTAGCTTGTTTGATTACTTCTGGATCAATTTTCGGATCGTTCTGCGAGACATATGGATCTACATAGCCTTGATCTGGAACGAAGAAATCTAAGCCGCGATTAATCAGATTAATCACTGTAAAGAGGCAGACCAACAAAGTAATCAGGCTTACTGCGTATAGATAAAGAGAGCGCCAATCAACGCCTTGGTGCATTTCTTTAACCTCTACTTTGCTTGCGCTTTTCTTTGCAACGCTTTTCTTTGCAGTGGTTGATTTCTTCGCTGGTGTGGCCATAAATTGAGAATACTCTCTATGGCGCTAAAGAGAAACAATCCAGCGCTTAAAGGGCGCATCGGCAAATTCATAAATCGCTGCAGGGGTGCGCTTATAAATCGCGCAGAAATCTTTGCCGCCTTTAAAGCGCATTGTGCCCAGCAAGATTCTGTAAGGAATAGCCGTCCCGGGTGAACGGGTGCCGCGCAAAAGTTCTTTAGTCCAAGGATTTGGTACGTCACTCTTTGAAATCAACTGGCTGCTTGCAACAGAGATATCACCGTGGAGTGCGCCAATTTTTTCCAGCGCGGAAAGTTTTAGAGTTAATACGCCATCTTTCTCAATTACCTTTGCCACTAATCTCCCCTTTCAGTTTTCAATTAATCGTGAGCGTTCTGCACCATGCAGAACGGATGTCCTGCCGGGTCAAGATAAATACGGAAGCGGTGCGGTTTTGGTTGAAACTCAGCCTTGACCGCACCTATTTCTAGTAAAGCTTTTTCTGCGATATCTAAATCTTTTGCGTGGAAATCCATATGTGCCTGCTGTGGCAGACCACCAGTTGGCCAAGTTGGTCTTTGATAGTTTTCAATCTTCTGAAAAGCCATCGCCGTGAAATCTTCTTCATCGATGAGTTCTAGCCATTCGCACGTTTCTGCAGTTTCTCCTTCATCGAAGGGCTGAACCTTATGTCCCGTGATCTTTGAATAGAAGTGCGCTAACTCAACGGGGTTATCGCAATCAAGTGCGGTGTATGCGTAATGTGCAATGGCCATGCGCTAATTCTCGCATGACCATTGCACGTGACGGATCCTTCTAGAGAGAACGAATTAAACGAACGCTGCAATTCGCGGCGGGCGTCCCGCACGGCGCTTGCGTTCGATAATTACGCCATCTTCGATTAGCTGTCCGCCCCAAACACCACATGGTTCTTCACGTGACAGAGCACCGTCTAAACACTTATTGCGCACGGGGCATCCACCGCAAAGCGCTTTAGCTTGCGCGATGCCTTCGTCGCTTTCCGAGAAGAAGAGCTCGGGATCAGCGTTATGGCATGGCAAGGTAAAGGCGATCGCCGAGTCATACGTACCGGTTACTTCATAGAGACCGATCTTCTCGCCTGTTTCTGCCCAGCCTGGTACCTGTAGTTCGCTGTAGAGAACGCTCATCGTTCTCACCCACTTTCTTCTCTCTCGTTTTCTTTCTCTGGATTGGTTTGTTTTTTGTAATAAAAAAAGGCCTTCAACTCCTTGGTGGAGTTGAGGCCTTAGGTTGGCGTCTATCGGCTTTATCCGATTGAACCTCCTGTGGCCTCATCCACGGCATAAAAAGCGGCGTAAAACGCTGGCTTTGATGCTGCGGGCCAATTCGTATGCTTCTTTGTAGTCGCATGGAAATTGGCAGGCGAAGAAGCAGCACCGCGTGTAACGCGTGCTGTGGTGAATGGATTAGATGTAATAAACATCGTTCATTCTCCTTCGCCTAATGAGATTTTCACCAACTTGGTGAAAGACAAGGGTAAACCACAGATAGCGATCTGCGCAACCTAATTAAATCTAGCTAAAAATTGCTCAGCTGAGCAGGCCGGCTTCACGCAGGAAGCGGCTGGGATTCTGGCGATGGCTGATATGTAAATCTACCTTCGCACGCGTCATTCCAACGTAGAACAAGCGGCGTTCTTCATCTATCTCCGCATCGGACTGGCCAGTAACCCCAGTTTCCAGCGGCAAGATTCCTTCAGATGCGCCGATTAAAAATACGCGCTCCCATTCCAAACCTTTAGCCGCATGCAGTGTTGCGAGCGTTACAACCGGCATTGTTGGCGGATTATTCTGCTGAACGCGATCTTCGATTTCACGTAAATAACTGCGCAGCGTCTTTGGGCTAAATCCGGCATCAGCATCGAGTTCGCGCGCTAAATGCAGAAGCGCTGCAATGCCATCGATACTTTCGCCGGTTAAAAATGGTTGTGCAATGGTGCGAAGTTCATCAATCCATGAAACGCCTTCAGTCGGCAGCACAGATGCGCGACGAACTTCTTTTAAATAATCACGGACATCTTGGCGATCAAAGAATCTTTCGGTGCTGCGCACTTGATATGGCAGACCCAACTTATTCATCGATCTTTCCACGCCTTTAAGTTGGTTATTGGTGCGAGCCAAGATCGCGATCTCTTGCGCTTGAGTGCCACTTTGTAGAAGTGCGGTGATTTCGGCAAGTACTCCAGCAATCTCGGCATCTTCATTGGCATAGCCATCTACAGAAGGCTTGGTGCCGTGATCGTTAAGGGCAACGAGTTCTTGTCCCATCGCACCGTGACGCAATAAAGAGTTTGCGGCAAAGGTGATTTCAGGGGTCGAGCGATATCCAGTGCTTAAGCGAATTACTTCAGCATCGGGAAAACGATTGGTAAAGCTATTTAGAAAGACGGGAGTTGCACCAGCGAAAGAGTAAATAGTCTGTGCTGGATCTCCAACCACGCAGATATCTTGGCGAGTACCTAGCCAGGCGTTAATCAAACGTTGTTGTACCGGTGAGATATCTTGATACTCATCGATGGTGAAGTAACGGTATTGATCTTGCACGCGTTCGCGCACGGTGCGCTCTTCTTCGAGCATTGCAGCGGTCAACAGAAGTACATCTTCAAAGTCGATAGCAAGTTCTTGTTTCTTTACACTTTCATAAGCGGTGTAAACCTTCGCTAACTTCTCGGCGCTAATGCGCGGTTTCTGGGTGCGCTTATCGATTTCAGTTACAAAATCTTCGGGTGCAACTTGTGAAACTTTTGCCCATTCGATTTCGCTGGCGATATCGCGCATGAGTTCGCGCGATGTGGCGCGAAGCTCGCCAGATAAACCTGCGCGATTAATTGCCTCACCGATAAAACCAGCTTTAGCGGTCATGAGTTCAGGTACGCGGCCACCAAATACGGTGGGCCAGAAATAGATCAATTGCTTGAGCGCTGCTGAGTGAATCGTGCGGGCGGCAACGGTTGGAACGCCTAGCGAGCGAAGGCGGGTGCGCATTTCACCTGCGGCGCGCGAAGTAAAAGTTAGCGCCAATACTTTCTGCGGATCCATCGTTCCGATCGCTGCGGCGTAGGCAATGCGATGTGTGATTGCGCGAGTTTTACCGGTGCCAGCGCCTGCGATTACACAGACTGGTCCGCGCGTAGCAAGGGCTACTGCGCGTTGATCGTTATCGAGAGCAGCGAGAATTTCTTCAGCGCGAATATCGCCAGAAGAACCATCTAGCGCCACGTTTCACCACCGATAAGTTTGGCGCCACCATTGCCTTCCGCACCACTGGCAAACCAACGATCGATCATCTTGCGCGCAACTGACATATTCGGTGGCAACAATAAAGTTCCGGCATCTGATTGCGCTTTTACCTCAGCGCGCGAGAACCATTTAACTTCGGTGATCTCTTGACCATCAGGGCGAGCGACTTCTGGAAAATCTGTAATTGCATCGAATGAGATCATGATTGATGCTGGAAAAGGCCAAGGTTGTGAACCTAGGTAATTAATTTCGCGCACGGCAACGCCTGATTCTTCAAGAACTTCGCGGTGTACACATTGTTCAAAAGTTTCACCGGGTTCTAGAAAACCTGCAAAGCAAGAGAAGCGACCTTCGGGCCAAACTGGTTGGTGGCCAAGCAGAATCCGATCATCGTGATCGCGAACTAAAACGATTACTGCTGAATCAGTGCGCGGATAATGTTCACTCTTATCTTTTTCACAAAGACGGATTGCGCCGCCTTGGGCAACTGAAGTTGGTGCACCGCATCGCGCACAATGGGTGTGCGACCTATGCCAGTTAGCCAAGGCCACGGTATGAAGCGAAACTTCCATTTCGAATTCCGAAATTAGCCCACCAATTTCACGAAGCGTTAAATATCCATCTGGCGCTTTCTCACCTTGCGGTTCTACAGTGGAAGCGCTCCAGGCAAAATATGGCTCTTGATCTAGCGCATCTAAGCCAAGGAAATACTTCTCACCTGACTTGTATTCGTTAGATGAAATCAACGATTGCACGTGGTCGGCAGTTAAGTAGCGGAGTTTGGTTCCGCCTGCTTCGACGGCTAAGCGAGAATCTGCGACGTGAATAATCTTGGCGCGCTGCCACATCTGATCGAGGGTTGTCTGGTTAGTGCGCAGGTGGCCGGCGCGGTCCATCTTCGATACCTGTCCGTTGACCGCGCTCATAAGGGTGAACGCTACTAGCCTTGGCTATATGCGCATCACCTCGTGGAACGTGCTCCACGGCCAGCCAATCCCGCCACTTTCGGCCGGACCTAGCCAGGAATCCCTTGCAGCGGCGGTTCGCCAGCTTGAGACCGAGGTTATTGCAGTTCAAGAAGTTGATTACAAATTACCGAGATCGAATTCGCGCAATCAGGTTTCAGATATCGCAGATGCAATCGGCGCTAAAGATTGGGCCTTTGCACCAAGCATCATCGGAACACCTGGTGAGAAATGGCGGAAGTTAAACGATTTAGATCCGCGGATAGTTAGCGGTGAGAATAACTCTCTAGAGGGAAGTTACGGAATAGCAATTGCTTCAACTATTCCGGTTGTGAAATGGCATCGCCTTGAATTGGGAAACTCAGTCATCGGGATGCCGCTAGTTGTTCCGACTGAAAGTGAGACAAGTAGCAAACCGAAGATTCGGACGATCTATGTTCATGATGAGCCCCGTTTAGCACTTGGTGCAACTCTTGCAAATGGCTGGACGATCTTCAACACCCATCTCTCATTTGTCCCAGGCGTTAACTTATTTCAGCTAAAGAAGTTAAAGCGTTGGGCGCTCAAGGTTGCGCAAGAGACAGATACCAAACCGCTGATACTTGGTGATTTAAATCTGCCGAAGAATCTGCCAGTTGCAGGCTCTGATTGGCAGTCGTTGATCCAGCAAAATACTTATCCGTCATGGGGCGCCAAGATTCAATTTGATTATCTCTTAACCCATGGCACAAACAATCAAGTTAAAGATTTAGAAACAATTGCAACTGGCATCAGCGATCATCTGCCGCTGCGCGCAGAAATTAGCTAGCGCCGGTAATTAGCGCAATTAACTGCGCTTCACTTAACAAATCTGCGGGGCGATCAGTTTTGCTAATCGGCACATAATGGAAAGCCGCCGAAACCAGTGCAGGATCGATGCCTTTTAACTTCGCCCAAGCTAAGCGATAGACCGCCAGCTGTACCGCCGCTGATTCACCGAGCGTTGTTGCACCAGTCTTCCAGTCGATAACTTCAAAGCGACCGTTGATTTCGTAAACCGCATCGATGCGACCGCGGATCAAAACCCCGCCTAAAACAGCCTCAAATGGGACTTCTACGGCAACCGGTGAACGGTTGCCCCACTCGGATGACAACCAAGTTGCTTTAAGAGATTCGAGAGTCTGATCTGGTTCAAGTGGATCAAGGAAATCTAAATCTTCATCGTCAAAGAGCGTTGCTGCGTTGAAGTGGTGTTCAATCCATAAGTGGAATGCGGTTCCGCGACGTGAGTATTGATCTTGTGGACGTGGCATTGGGCGGCGAATCGTAAGCGCTAACTCTTCGGGATCTTTATGTAGCGCAACGAGTGTTGAGGTAGAAAGTCGTGGCGGCATGGGAATTTCTAGAACTCCGTTAACGCCAAGTGCGCGCTCTTGAATTAGCGCACGAGCATCTTCAATCCATGACGCGGTTTCGATATCAACAGATTGCGCGGTAACGAGATCAATTGGCGCAGCGTTCTTAACAAGTTCTACCTTCGCAGTGAATGCGGAACGGCTATCGCCAAGTGGATCACGTGGCCAGATACCGGTCAGCGGATTTTCGAGCGCTGGGTTCTTGGCGCCTTTATCTGGGCGTGGAACTTCGCTAATGATCTTGCCGTGTTCTTGAGCGACTAAAGCGACTTGTTCAAAGATCGTAGATGGTTCTACCCAATCTTTACCATCGCGATACCAAGATGTGGTTGCAATTAAATGGGTGCGGGCACGAGTGAATGCGACATAACCCAAGCGAATTTCCTCACGAGTCTTTGTTGCCTTGCAGATATCGGCGTAATTGGTAATTTCTTTACCGGCATCAGAGTTCTTAGTTGCACCGTTAAATGAGAAACGTGGAAGTTCAAGATGATCACCGCGTAAATGGAATGGAATGTGGCGTTCATTTGTAATCCAGTTATCGGGATCGTTCTTATTCAGACCCGGGAATGTTCCTTCAGCAAGGCCAGGCACTGCAACCACATCCCATTCGGCGCCCTTAGACATGTGAACGGTGAGGATCTGTACAACATCGCTGCGGACCTCTGGGGCCGCTGATTTCAGGCCTCCTTCTTCCTTTCCGGCGATATCAAGCCACTGCAGGAATGAATTTAAAGTTCCGCCGCTACGTGCAAACTTTCCAGCTTCATCTAAGAAACGATCGATGTGGCGACGACCAGAGCCTGTGCCGTCGCGAAGCATTACTTCAGTTTCTAGACTTAAATAACTTTCGATCTCGTTAATCAAATCGGTAATAGTGCCGCCAGCGCGAGAGCGCAGACGTCGAAGATCAGATGCAAAGTTAACTAAGCGAACGTAACCGATCTCGGTAAAGGTTGATTTATCTGCGCCGCCGATCTCATCCAAGGTATCAATTAAAGATCCTAAGAATTGATCATCGGCCTCAGCTTGTTCCGGGTTGCCGGCGGCGATTTTCTTAATTAGTGACTTACTTTCAGCGCGTGAGCCTTTAGCGCGATTACGTGAATAAGCACCGAGCGCTGCCAAATCTTTAGCGCCTAAGTTAATTCGTGGTCCAACTAGGTGGCGCATTAGTGCTGCACCAGAATCAGGATCTGCGATAACACGGAGCATCGAAACAATGTCGGCAACTTCTGGAACGTGAATGAGTCCACCAAGTCCAAGTACTTCAACTGGGATATCAGCTGCGCGAAGTGCGCTTTCGATTGTTGCAATTTGAGAGCGTTTGCGAACTAGAACAGCAAAGGTAGAACGTTTTTCGGCAGGCTTTGCTAGCCGTGCTTTATCAAACCAGAGCGATGTGAAGTATTCAGCAATTGCAGTTGCTTCAAGATCTAGGTTTTCAAATACGCCGCAAACTAGCTCGCCATCGCCAGCACCTGGACGTGGTGTAAGTGGTGGAACATCGGCACCGCTTTCACGGCGAATCTTCTCTGAAACAACATTTGCAAGTTCCAGGATTGTCTTATCATTTCGGAAAGTTGTAAGTAGTGAATAACGCTCGGCACCAGTGTGGCCAGCTGCCTTTGGGAAGTACTTTCCGAAGGAATTTATAGTGCCGGCAGATGCTCCACGCCATGTGTAAATAGCCTGGCATGGATCCCCTACCGCCATAACGGGATGTCCGCCGCCGAAGAGAGATGAAAGCATTCGCACCTGTGATTGCGAAGTATCTTGATATTCATCAAGTAAGACAACCGAATACTTTGCGCGCTCTAGTTCGCCGATATCGGAAAACTTTACCGAGATATCTGCAGCAAGTGACATCTGATCATCAAATGAGAGTTGACCTGATTCTTGGCGGCGCTGGATAAAGCGCTCCACCATCGGAAGCAAAGCGGTCCGTTGACTTAAGACTTTGGCAACTTTACGAACCTCTGGATTTGTAGCACCAGACATCTGCGCCAGTTGCTCAAGGACTTCATTATCTGCAGAGGCAATATCTTCGGGTGAGACTTGGTGCTCAAGCATCAACTTAGTTAGGCCAAGCAAATCTTCAACAACTGTGCCAACGGCTGATTCATTTGAGTACGAAGCATCTTCCCAATTGCGCACAATGTCATTGGCGAGTTGCCACATCGCAGCATCGCCCATCGGTTGGATATCTGCATCAATACCAAAGCGGATCGAATGTTCGGAAAGTAAACGCGCTGCGTAAGAGTGATAGGTAGTAACGGCAACTTCAAGCGGAGTGTCTTCTGGAATTAACTTGGCGGCGCGTAGTTGACGAAGTCTGGTGCGGATACGGATCGCGAGTTCGCCAGCAGCTTTGCGGGTAAATGTCAGACCAAGTATTTGATCAGGGCGGGCAAAACCATTGGCAACTAAGTAGATAACGCGCGCTGCCATGGTCTCGGTCTTACCTGAACCAGCACCTGCGATAACAACTGCAGGTTCGAGTGGATTAGATGCGATAGAAATAATTGCGCTTTGTTCATCGGTTGGTTGATAAACCTTGGCGCCAACTTTCTGCAGCGCGGCCGCGATATCTTGCGGTGAGTATTTCTCGATCATTCGATCACCGTCCTGCCCTCGCGCTGGATCGGACAACAGGTCTTAACTACGCAGTTTTCGCACATAGAGTTGATCCGCGCCTGGAAAGTATCGGCTCCCATACCTTCAGCGATTTCCTCGATCTTCGCCTTTACTTCGACTTCATCGATCTTGTACTGCTGACGCGTTGTTACTTTTACGGAATCTTTTGCAAGGTAGACAAGTTCGGCGCCAGTTGAAGATGTCGTAGTTAACTTCTTTTCAAAGCCATCGAGAGCAACTGCTAATTGGTAGCAAGCAAGTTGCAAATTCTCTTTCGCTTTCTCGGCGGTGATCTGGGTCTTGCCGGTTTTAAAGTCGATTACGTAATGGTTGCCATCGGAGTCGACTTCAATGCGGTCGACGTTTCCGCGGATTTCGGCGCGGCCAACTTGGATCTTAAAGTTAAGTTCTGCTCCAACAACATCGCGAGTTGTGGCGGCGTGATAACGACTAAAGCGTTCAAGCATCTTCACTGCACGCTTAAGAGATGAGTTGCTTATCCAGCCTTCTGTTGGATCGATCAACGACCAAGATGCTTCAAGTTTGGCAATTAAATCGACTTCAGAAATTGATGGATCTTCAACTTTTATCCGCGCAAATTCGTGAATTGCTGAACCTAGAATCTGCGCCGTTGAATCACCATTTGTTCCACCACTGCGTTCGAGGAACCACTTAACGCCGCACTCGGTAAAGTTTTCCGCACCTGATGGAGAAACCGGTACTAACTCGTCTTGAGCAACAACGGAGTCAGTTGAAGAGATTGGAAGTGAACCTGTCCAGTGCGCTGGATCTGCTGAGGTGATTTGTGATTGGGAAAGGGTCTTTAAAATTGATGCTGCGGTTTGGGCACTTTCTCCACCTAAGTTCTGGCGCAGCGTTGCAACAAGTGCTGACGTTGTAAGTGGACGTGGCACTTTTGTGATCACGGGAGTATCGAGATCTCCGGTGTTATCGAGTTCTTCAAAGTAGGCAGAAGGTTCGTCATCTTCGCGTTGTACTGCAGTGACGATTAAAGCCTGGCGGGCGCGGGTTACAGCTACATGCAGCAAACGACGCTCATCTTCGGCCAGCGCACCAGCAGCAATTAAATCGAGTTCTAAGCGCGCTAAGTCTCCGTGGCGTTCGCGTTCTACAAGTCTTTCGCTTCCAAGCAGAGAGCTGCGTTGACGCAAGTTTGGCCAAACACCTTCTTGCAAACCGGCAACGGCAACGACTTCCCATTGGCGCCCCTTGGCAGAGTGCACGGTAAGGATTTCAACAACATCGGGGCGAACGCCTTGTGCGGTGATGATGTCACCAACAATTGATTCGCGAGAAAGCTCATCAAGGAATGCTGACGGCTTGGAGTATGGGAAACGCTCCGAGAAACGCTGTGCCGAATCAAAGAGTTGAATCATCGCATCAAGATCGCGATCGGCTGCTGCGCCACGATTGCCGCCACGTAGTGCGGTGTTACGCCAAGCAGTGCTTAACTTTTCATTATCGCTGGTTTTTGCGTTATCCCAAATTGCCCAGAGTAAATCTTCGGGGCGAGCATCGATCGATGTTAGGACTTTACGAGCAGCGAGCAATAGTTCGTGAACACGAGTTAGCGCGGAGCTTTCTTCAATGTTGATCTCGCCTTTATCTATGGCATCGATTAAGAGTTGTGTTCCACCACGTGTATCGGTGGCATCATCGCGCGCAGCTAAAAGCGCGGTGCGAATTCGGCGAAGAGAAATTGAATCTGATCCCCCAAATTCAGCGAGCAATAAACGCTCGCAAGTGTCGAGGTTTAGCGGTTGATCACCGGTTGCAACTCGTGCGATGAGAATAAATGGTGCGATTGCTGGGTTAGTGGAAAGTGCTTCAAGGTCTCCGGCAACAGGAATTGAAACTTGGGCAAAGGCGCGACGAAGTGCACTTGCTTGAGTGCCGGCAGAGCGCAAGATAACTGCCATCTGCGAATAAGGAATGCCGTGCATTAAATGGGCGCGCTTGAAAAGGTAGGCGATGTATTGCGCTTCTTCAGATTGTGAATTTAGTCGCGCAGTAGTGAAAGCGTTATCTAGCGCTGGTTTGGCGCTATAAGTGCAGGTGCGGGTGCGCGTACTAGATGGTGCGCGGAATGCCGCTGTAACTTTCTGGCCGATCTCAAAGATTTCTGGGCGAGTGCGATAAGAGTTCTGCAGAAGTATTTGAGTAGCGCCCTTTTCAAGGTACGAATCAACTACTTGTTTTAGCCCATCAGGATCTGCACCACGGAAGCGACCAACAGATGAATCGGCATCGTAGGCAATTACTAGATCAGGGCCAGATAAGAGATCTAACAATTTACGTTGCGCCGGATCGCTCTCTTGAAATTCATCGACCATGATTGTTGCAAATCGCGCCTGTAACTGTGCACGCAGCTTCTCGTTCTTTTGCAGGTAAGCAATTGCCACATTTATTAGCTCGGATGGATCGATACGCATCTTGGAATCGCCCGCTGTATCTTCACGGATCGCCATTACCTCTTTATAGCGTTGCCAGAAATCTGCAGCTGGCGCCCAATATTTTTCTCCAACTTTTTCACCACGAATAGCAAGTTCTTCAGGTGTGATGCCACGTTCGTTGGCGCGCATAATTAAATCGCGGAGTTCGCGGATAAATCCTTGTGTTAAAAGTGGATTGCCTTTCTTATCTTCGCCATCATGTAAATCGGTTGGCCATTTGCGATAACCGTCGATGACATCGCCTTCAAGAAGTTGTTGGATGAAATTTTCTTGTTCAGGGCCAGATAGCAAAATTGGTTCGTGGTAGTTATCGCCAGAGTCCATTTTTAAAATCGAGTAAGCAAGTGAGTGAAAGGTACGCGCAAGAGGTTCGTGCATCGTCACTGTTGTGCGAAGTGCAATTGCATCCCGGAGTTCGGATGCGCGTTCGCGGCCGTAGGTAATTAGCAGAATTGAATCGGGATCTTGTCCCGCAGCAATTCGATATAAAGCAGATTCGATTAATACTGAAGTTTTACCTGTGCCCGGCCCACCTGCAATTAAAAGAGGTGATCCGCGATGTGCTGCCGCCTTCGCCTGCGTGGCATCTAGCTCCAAAAGCGCAGGCGCAGCGGGTGCGCGAGTGAGCTTTATGGAAGGCGTGGTCATATGAGGTATTGAACCCCAGACCACTGACTTTTATTCCAATTACACGCTTTTAAAGCGCGCAGGCTTAACTATCTGCAGCCAGGTTGGCTTTCTTCTGGCGAGAAGTCGCACGTGCGCGCTCGTCACCATTTAAAGTCACCTTACGGATACGTACTACAGCAGGCGTTACTTCTACGCATTCATCTTCGCGACAGAATTCGAGAGCGCCTTCCATATTTAACTTCTTTGGCGGAATCAAACGCTCTGATTCGTCGGTTCCTGATGCGCGCATATTTGTAAGTTTCTTTTCGCGAACACAGTTAACGTCCATGTCATCGCTGCGAGAGTTCTCACCGATAACCATGCCTTCGTAAACTTCATCGCCTGGCTCAACAAATATTGTTCCGCGATCTTGTGTTCCGTAAAGTGCGTAAGAAGTAACTGTTCCCATACGGTCTGAAACAAGTGATCCTGTTGCACGTGTGCGGATATCGCCGTACCAAGGCTCGTAACCGTCGAAGACGTGGTGGAGCAAACCTGTACCGCGAGTTTCAGTTAAGAACTCAGTGCGGAAACCGATCAAGCCACGAGAAGGAACCTTGTAATCAAGACGGATCCAACCGGTTCCGTGGTTAACCATTTGTTCCATGCGGCCTTTACGAAGCGCCATCAACTGAGTAAGTACACCGAGATATTCTTCAGGTGCATCAATTGTTAAACGCTCCATCGGTTCGTGAATTTTTCCATCAATCTTCTTGATAACTACCTGTGGCTTACCAACAGTTAGTTCGAAGCCTTCACGCTTCATGATTTCCACAAGAACAGCCAACTGAAGTTCTCCGCGACCCTGTACTTCCCAAGTATCTGGACGTTCAGTATTTAGAACGCGCAGGGAAACGTTACCGACGAGCTCTGCATCAAGACGGCCCTTAACTTGGCGCGCAGTAAGCATTTTTCCGCTCTTGCCAGCTAGTGGTGATGTATTGATACCAATTGTCATAGAGATAGATGGCTCATCCACGATGATTAGTGGAAGTGCATGTGGGCTCTCGTTATCAGCCAAAGTTTCGCCCAAGGTAATAGTCTCGATGCCCGCAACGGCGATGATGTCGCCTGGATGAGCCTCAAGTGCGGGCACGCGTTCTAGCGCTTCAGTAATTAGTAGCTCAGAAATCTTTACGCGCTCTTGGGTTCCATCTGTCTTAATCCAAGTAACAGTTTGGCCCTTTTTAATAACACCTTCGCGGACGCGACATAGTGCAAGACGTCCCAAAAATGGTGATGAGTCAAGGTTTGTAACGTGCGCCTGTAGTGGTGCACCTTCGTGATAAACAGGCGCAGGAATTGCAGAGAAGATAGTGTCGAATAAAACATCGAGGTTCTCTTCTTCTGGCATGCCACCATCAGAAGGACGCTTTAGTGATGCACGACCTGCTTTTGCTGATGCGTACACAACTGGGAATTCGATCTGTTCTTCATTTGCGCCAAGATCAAGGAAGAGTTCATAGGCTTCATCGACAACTTCAGCGATACGTGAATCGGGACGGTCAACCTTGTTGATCAACAAGATAACTGGCAAATTCTTTTCTAGCGCTTTACGCAATACGAAACGTGTCTGAGGAAGTGGGCCTTCTGAAGCATCAACTAGCAAAATTACGCCGTCGACCATTTCAAGTCCGCGTTCTACTTCGCCACCAAAGTCAGCGTGGCCTGGAGTATCAATAATGTTAACGATTGTGTTGCCGCGCTTTACAGCGGTGTTCTTGGCAAGGATCGTAATTCCCTTTTCGCGTTCTAGATCCATTGAATCCATCATGCGGTCTTGGCCTTCGCCCTGAACCTTGTGTGCTGCAAATGCACCGGATTGCCAAAGCATGGCATCGACCAGAGTGGTCTTGCCGTGGTCAACGTGAGCGATGATCGCTACGTTACGCAAATCTTCGCGCTTCTTAACTGGCAGATCTTTTAGGTGGGCTTGTTTCTTAGACAAAGGAGCAACTTTCGTTAGGCATCACTAGGAATAAGGAAATCTCATTCAGACAAGAGGCGATCGTACTAAAGGCTCTGCATAAGGACTAATTGCCCGCGTAGGAGCGATGAGAATTCTTCATTATTTGAGTGATTTACTACATACTAAATGCCTATTAGATCCGAATTAGATCCGAAAATATGAAGAGGTTGAAAGATGTCACAAGCAGTTAACGATCCAGCAAAGAGCGCAGCGATTTCAGCTGATGATCATGAATTTGTCTTTCACTCATGGTCTGCGCAAGGTGCGATTAAGCCGCTTCCAATTTCGGGTAGCGCTGGTTCGCGTTTCTGGGATTACGAAGGAAATACTTATCTAGATTTCTCTTCACAACTTGTCTTTACCAATATCGGTCACCAACATCCTAAAGTGGTTAAGGCTATTCAAGAGCAAGCCGCAGTTATTACAACTATGGCGCCACAACATGCCAGTGAAGTTCGTAACCAAGCAGCGCGCGACATCGTGGAGCTAGCTGGCGATAAATTTGCAAAAGTATTTTTCACAACAGCCGGTGCCGATGCGATTGAAAACGCAATTCGCATGGCACGTTTACATACTCGCAAACATAAAGTTCTTTCTACCTACCGTTCGTATCACGGCAACACCGGCGCCGCTATTAATGCAACTGGCGACCCTCGCCGTTTCCCAAATGAATTTGCCTTTGGACATGTTCACTTCTGGGGCCCTTACCTTTACCGCACTTCTTTCTGGGCAACTGATGAAGCGCAAGAATGCGCACGCGCGCTAGAACATCTTGAGCAGACCATTATCTTTGAAGGTCCAAATACGATCGCCGCAGTTTTGATCGAATCAATTCCCGGAACTGCCGGTGTATTGGTTCCGCCAAAGGGTTATCTCGAAGGCGTTCGCGCGCTCTGCGATAAGTACAAGATCCTGTGGATCGCAGATGAAGTTATGGCGGGCTTTGGTCGCACCGGTAAATGGTTTGGTTTCCAACATTCAGCTGCAACTCCAGATCTAATTACCTTTGCTAAGGGCGTGACATCGGGTTACATCCCACTTGGTGGCGTTGTTATCAGTGGTGATGTTGCAAAGACATTTGATGAAACTGTTTTCCCAGGTGGACTTACATACATGGGCCACCCACTTGCTACTGCAACTGCTGTTGCAACTATTCAGGTGATGAAGGAGGAGAAGATGGTCGAGAACGCAGCGAGCATTGGCGAAAAGATTCTCGGTCCTGGGCTTCATGAAATGGCGAAGAAACATAAATTAATCGGTGATATCCGCGGCAAGGGCGTTTTCTGGGGCGTTGATCTAGTTACTGATCGCGCAACTCGTGCACCGCTTGCACCATATGGTGCTTCAAGTCCTGCAATGAATGAATTAGTAGCGGCCTGTAAGAAGAACGGGCTAATGCCTTTTAATAACTTCAACCGCATTCACTTATGCCCACCATGCAATATCTCTGAGGCAGATGCGAAACTTGGTTTAGAGATTATTGATAAATCACTTGGTGAAATCGCTAAGCACTACACCGGCGCTTAATCAAACGTTAAATCTAAACTCCACAACATCACCATCGGCCATTACATACTCTTTACCTTCCATACGGACCTTGCCTTTAGCTTTCGCTTCAGCCATTGATCCTGCGGCAATTAGATCGTCAAAGCTAACAATTTCGGCTTTGATAAATCCTTTTTGAAAATCGGTATGGATAACGCCGGCAGCCATTGGCGCAGTGTCACCTTTATGAATAGTCCAAGCGCGCGCTTCTTTTGGCCCCGCAGTTAGATAAGTCTGTAGTCCAAGAACGCTAAATCCAACTCGGGCTAGCGTTGCAAGTCCTGGCTCTTTCAATCCGATTGATTGCAGAAGTTCAAGAGCATCTTCATCGCTGAGTTCGGCAAGCTCAGCTTCAGTTTTAGCATCAAGGAAAATTGCTTCAGCTGGTGCAACAAGACCAGCCAACTTCTTACGTAGATCGCCATCGTTAAGTTCTGCGGCATCAACGTTAAATACATATAAGAATGGCTTGGCAGTTAATAAGTGAAGATCGCGAAGAAGTTCTAGATCAAGACCTGATGAGGAAAGTGGCTTTCCGCTCTGCAAGTGCGCTTCGGCTTTCTTAACTGCTTCTACAACTGGGGCAATCTCTTTATTGGTACGTGCCTCTTTTTCTAGACGGGGCAGCGCTTTTTCAATTGTCTGTAAATCAGCGAGCGCCAGTTCGGTATTAATCGTTTCCATATCGCTACCCGGATCGATGCGCCCATCAACGTGCACGACATCGCCATCGGTAAAGACTCGGATTACCTGACAGATCGCATCGGTTTCGCGGATATTGGCTAAGAATTTATTTCCCAGGCCAGCACCTTCCGATGCGCCCTTAACAATGCCTGCAATATCTACGAAAGATAGGGCCGCTGGAAGCAACTTCTCAGAGCTAAAGATTGTCGCCAGTTTGGCTAAACGCTCATCCGGTACGCCTACGACGCCGACGTTTGGCTCGATAGTGGCGAAGGGATAGTTAGCGGCGAGGACGTTATTTTTGGTGAGCGCATTAAAGAGGGTGGACTTTCCAACGTTTGGCAGTCCGACGATTCCAATTGACAGGCTCATAAGGAGTAGAGCCTACGCGCCATTGTCAGTGCTTCCTGCCACGATAGGCCCATGTCAAGCGCAGCAGTGGCCATTCTTACACTCGTTATCGGGCTCGTTCTCGGTTATTTCATCGCAAGCAGGCGCACCTCGAAAGATGGCGCCTCTGCTGCAGAGTTTGCATCAGTTCGCGCAGAACGAGATCTATATAAATCCGAACGCGATAACGCGATGGCGGGTTCAAAGCTGGCAACAGAAATTGAAGCGATGAAAAGCGCGATGGAGAAATTGCAGAAGGAAGCATCTGATGCCGACCGTCGTCGTATCGAAGCCGAATCCGATATCCGCACTCAAGTAAAGGCGATGTCTAACCACAACGAATCACTTGTTGCGCAGACCAAAGCAATTGCGGGTGCGCTTTCGCATTCACAGAAGCGCGGAAAATTCGGCGAAGCGCAACTAGAACTCATGCTTGAAGATGCTGGTCTACATAAAGGTATCGAATACACCGCACAGCGTTCCACAACCGATGATGATTCATCAGGTATCCCCGACATCACAGTTCGCATGCCTGGTGGTACCAAATTATTTATCGACTCCAAATTTCCATTCGATCGCTTCATTGAAGCCCACGAAGTTGAAGATGGCGCCGAACGCGAGCGTTTATTCCTTGAACATAAGAAAGATCTCGCTAGCCATGTTGCCGCCCTTGCCAAGCGTGGCTATCACGAGTCGCAAGATTCACCAGATTTTGTAATCCTCTTTGTTCCATTTGAATCACTGCTCACCGAGGCACTTCGCGTTGATCCACTATTCCTTGACACTGCCTTTAAGCAAAATGTCACTATTGCAACGCCAACTTCAATGATGGCTCTGCTGCGCACTATCGGCAACGTTTACTCACGTAACTCTGTCGCACTAAACGCTGAAAACATCGCTAAATCTGCTGGTCTCTTTATGAAAGATCTAACGCTGCTACACACCAAGATCATCAAGGTCGGTACAGCTCTGAATTCACTTTCTAAGGCGTATGGCGAGTTAATTCCAACAGCTGAATCAACGGTGAAGCGCGCAGCAGCCAAGATCATTAGCTTTGGAGTCTCAGGAGATAAAGATAAACTCTCACTGGCTTACCCAGATGCGCCTGCTGAAGTGCGTGAGTTAAAGAACTCCGAACTCGGCGGCGAAGAAGATTTCATTGATGCAGAAGAAGTAAAGGATGAAGAATGAGCGCAAACGTAGATACAAAACCCTTAATCAAAGGCCCTGGCCTTAAGAAAGAAGGCGTAGTCGTTCTGCAAACTTTATTTATCGCACTCTTTGCCGGTCTTGAACTTCTAATCCGCAGCGGCGCCGGAATCGTCTCAGGCCTGATCATCTGCGTTGTTCTCTACGGCGGTCTTCGCTTCGGTCGTAAAGGCACAACTTATGTTTCAGTTGTTACTCCGCCGCTGGCATATGCAGCAACGGTGCTGCTCTATCTGATTCTCTCAGTTGGATTTAAGCCATCTCGTTTAGGAATTGATTTCATCGCATCTCTTGCCAGCATCGCTCCATACCTGATGATTAGCGCACTTTATGGCTGGTTTGTATTTCTAAACGAAAAAGCAAAAGCGCGCAAGCCAAAGCCACGCGGTTAATTATTTACCGGCGGTCTTCAACTCTTTACGCAGCTCAGGTGGAAGTGCAAAGAGCAACGTTTCTTGTGTGGCGGTAACTTCTTCGACGCTACCAAAGCCGCGTTCTGCAAGCCAAGCCAATAGATCGCGAACCAAAATCTCAGGCACTGACGCACCGCTTGTAACGCCAATAGTCTCAACGCCAACGAGCCATGCATCATCGGCCTCTTCAGCAAAATCGATTAGATAAGCGTTTGCCGCGCCATATTCTTTAGCAACTTCTACCAAGCGAACTGAGTTAGAAGAGTTGGTTGAACCAACGACGATTACCAATTCTGCTTGTGGCGCAATCTGCTTGATCGCTTCTTGACGGTTCTGTGTTGCATAACAAATGTCATCAGATGGTGGATTGGCAATCTCTGGGAAACGCTCTTTCAGGATTGCAACTGATTGCATAGTCTCATCAACGCTCAACGTGGTTTGAGTCAACCAAACTAATTTCTTTCCTGGCGTTGGCACGACAGTGCGCGCTTCATCAAGACCGTCGACGATGCGCACCTTGCCTGGAGCTTCTCCAGCGGTACCTTCAACTTCTTCGTGGCCGTTGTGACCAATTAAGAGAATTTCAGTTTCATCATCGGCAAAACGTTTTACCTCGTTGTGCACCTTCGTTACAAGCGGGCAAGTTGCATCGATAGTTTTTAGATTACGAGCTGCTGCTTGTTCGTGAACTGCAGGAGAAACTCCGTGGGCTGAGAAGACAACAGTTGAACCTTCTGGAACTTCATCGGTCTCGTTAACAAAGATGACTCCGCGGGCTTCGAGGGTAGAGACCACATGCTTGTTATGGACAATCTCTTTACGGACATAAATTGGTGCGCCATAGAGTTCAAGGGACTTTTCCACGGTAATGACCGCACGGTCTACGCCGGCGCAATATCCGCGTGGCGCTGCAAGGAGAACTCTCTTAGCCATAAGCAGGAGTCTATTAGGCTCGCCCCATGTTCGAAACTTCAAGCGAATCCCCCGCGCCAGTGCGGGTGGTCTCTGAGGCGATCAAAGAATATGTAGAACGCCTCGGCCCAATTTGGATTGAAGGCGAGATCTCAGAACTCAACGAACGCAGCGGCGGAATGGCTTTTATGCGCCTGCGCGATACCTCGGTTGATATGAGCCTTTCGGTGATGTGTTACAAAAACGTATTGGCTGCAGTGCAACCACTTCCGGCAAATGCGCGCGTAGTAATCCACGCTAAAGCATCTTGGTTTACCAAAAATGGTTCGCTCACCATGTCTGCCAAAGAGATTCGCCAAGTTGGCGTTGGCGAACTACTTGCACGCCTTGAAGCGCTTAAGGGCGTTCTTGCTGCTGAAGGTTTGTTTAGCGCAGATCGCAAAGTTGCACTGCCTCTCTTGCCACGCAAAGTTGGTTTGATCTGCGGCCGCAATACCGATGCTGAGAAAGATGTCGTTGAGAACGCGCGTCGTCGTTGGCCAGCAGTTGAATTTGAGATCCGCGAAGTAGCAGTGCAAGGTGCCGCAGCTGTCGTTGAAGTCTCTGAAGCGCTGCGTGAATTAGAAAGTATCGAAGATGTCGATGTCATCATCATTACTCGCGGTGGCGGATCCTTTGAAGATTTATTGCCATTTAGCGATGAGAGTTTGGTTCGTTTAGCGGCAAGTTGTGAAACCCCGATCGTTAGCGCTATCGGCCACGAGAAAGATTCACCACTCCTTGATTTAGTAGCCGACTACCGTGCATCAACGCCAACCGATGCGGCAAAGCGCGTGGTGCCAGATATTGAGCAAGAGATCGCCGATATAAATAAGATCCGCGATCGCATATATCGCCGCCTGGTTTCAACGATTGATTACGAGTTAAACCAGATTTCTCAGCTACGCAATCGCCCAGTGATGAAGGATCCAAGCGTCATGGTCAAAGCTCGCGTTGAAGAGTTAAATGCTTTGCGCGATCGTTCCCATCGCGGATTCAAGGCTCTGCTTGATATTGAGAAGAAAGAGATCAAGGGCGTAATTGCCCATCTGCGTTCGCTTTCACCTCAATCAACGATGGACCGCGGATATTCAGTGGTTCAAAGCGATGACGGAAAGATTGTGCGCGATGCCACAAAGTTAAAGGCTGGCGCTGTGCTGCGTATCCGGGCCGCCAAAGGCGAAGCACGTGCAAGCGTTCTGGAACCTAAATCAGAATGAAAGAGTAGATTTAACCCATGGCCGCTAAAGATGGAAAACCTTCATATGAAGAAGCTCGCGATGAGCTCGCTGAAATCGTTGAATCACTTGAAGATGGCAGCGCCACTTTAGAAGAATCGTTAAAGCTCTGGGAACGCGGCGAAGAGTTAGCCAAGATCTGCCAAGAATGGTTGGACGGAGCTAAGAAGAAGTTAGATGCTGCAAAGAAGCCGGCGCAATAATGGCTCCACAATTTTCATACTCTGATTTACTGCCAATCGGCGAAGATAAAACTAAGTACCGCAACATAGGTAAAGATGGCGTAAGCGTCATCAAACTTGGCGATCGCGAATTCTTGCAAGTAGCACCAGAGGCTCTGACTTTACTTACTGAAACTGCGATCCACGATATCTCGCATTACCTGCGCGCAGAGCACTTGCAGCAGTTAGCAAATATTTTGAAGGATCCAGAGGCTTCACCTAACGACCGCTTTGTGGCGCTTGATCTATTGAAGAATGCAAATATTTCAGCCGGTGGAATTCTGCCAATGTGCCAAGACACTGGCACCGCACTTGTTATGGGTAAGAAAGGTCAATATGTATTGACTACCGCTAAAGATGAAGTTGCGATCTCGCAGGGAATTTATGACGCTTACACAAAGTTAAACCTGCGTTATTCGCAGATGGCGCCAGTGACTACTTGGGATGAGAAGAACACTGGCAATAACTTGCCTGCACAGATCGAAATCTTTGCTGATTCTGATCACCAAGATGAGTACAACTTTATGTTTATCGCCAAAGGTGGCGGTAGCGCTAATAAATCATTCTTGTATCAAGAGACTAAAGCGGTTTTAAATCCCAAGTCATTTATGACTTGGCTCGATGAAAAGCTCCGTTCCATCGGCACTGCAGCGTGCCCTCCGTATCACTTGGCAATTGTCATCGGCGGAACAAGTGCAGAGCACACAGTTAAGACTGCAAAGCTAGCCAGCACTAAGTATTTGGATTCACTTCCAACATCCGGAGATGCCGCAACTGGCCATGGTTTCCGCGATATTGAACTTGAAAAAGAGGTTCTAGAACTAACTCGCACGCTAGGAATTGGCGCACAATTCGGTGGCAAGTACTTCTGCCACGATGTTCGCGTTGTTCGCCTGCCTCGTCACGGTGCATCTCTACCGATTGCGATCGCTGTTTCATGTTCGGCAGATCGCCAGGCAAAGGCGAAGATCACTAAAGATGGCATCTTCCTGGAAGAGTTAGAGCGCGATCCAGCGCATTTCTTACCTGAGACAACTGATGCCCACTTAGACGATAACGTTGTAAAGATTGATTTAAATCAACCAATGGCTGCAGTGCGCGCCGAACTTTCTAAGCACCCAGTCAAGACTCGCGTTTCACTAACCGGAACAATCGTTGTTGCCCGCGACTTGGCACATGCACGCATCAAAGAAGGCCTTGATGCAGGCAAAGGCTTGCCGCAATATATGAAGGATTACGCCGTTTATTACGCAGGTCCTGCCAAGACTCCAACAGGTTTTGCATCCGGATCCTTTGGTCCAACAACTGCAGGCCGTATGGATTCATACGTTGATCAATTCCAGGCAGCCGGCGGATCTTTTGTAATGCTGGCAAAAGGGAATCGTTCAAAGGCTGTAACCGATGCATGTAAATCACATGGTGGTTTTTACTTAGGATCAATCGGCGGTCCAGCTGCGCGCCTTGCGCAAGATTGCATCAAGAAAGTTGAAGTCTTAGATTTCGAAGATTTAGGGATGGAAGCGGTCTGGAAGATCGATGTCGTGGACTTCCCAGCATTTATCGTTGTCGACGATAAGGGCAATGACTTTTTCGCGGAGACTTCCAAGCCGTTATCTATCGGAAAGAGATCTGAAATTTAATTCTTAGATTTTAGTAGTAATTGCTGCGTTTGAACTTAGCCCATGCTTTACATGGGTTGTCATAGCGCGCCTCGATATAGCGAAGTCCCCAACGAATCTGCGTTACGGGGTTGGTGCGCCAATCGGTTGAAACAACATCCATACGCGATGCCGGCAGAGCCTGCGGAATTCCATGTGCGCCAGAGACTTTATTGCGAGCCTTGTAATTCCAGTGGCTCTCTTTAGTCCAAAGTCGGTTAAGGCAGAGGTACTGATCTTCGCCCCAGGCATATTCAGTTAACGCGATCGCCTTTGCAGCTTTCTTGGCGCCGATGATTGTGCGAGCGGCTTCAACTTGCTGGCTAACTGCGGCAGCGAGCGCCATCTGTGAAGCAAAGAGATCGGCCTTCTTATCGAGCTGGGTGTAAATGGCTGCGCCTTCTGAAAGATCGACCTCGAAGCTAAAGCTGACTGTCTTCATCAACTTCGCCGAAGTTGGCAAGGCCAGACTTGTGGTCGTT
>JBIIUL010000063.1:0-6346 GCA_044340015.1 Candidatus Planktophila sp. | reverse complement strand
AACTTTGCGCGCTTGTTCTACAACGCTACTTAAGTAATCACGGATTCCACCAAAGCGTTGGAAGTAGCGATCCATTAAATCCTGAGCGGCGGGTGGTGAGAGATCTAATTGCGCGGCAAGGCCGTAGGAACTCAAACCGTAAGCAAGCCCGTAAGACATCGCTTTAATCTGACGGCGCATCTCTGAATCAACTTCATTGGCTTTCACACCAAAGACAAGACCAGAAACGGTGGCATGTAGATCTTCACCAGTTTCAAATGCGGCGAGCAACCCGGCATCGTTTGAGAGATGGGCCATGATGCGCATTTCAATCTGGCTGTAATCAGCGGTTAAGAGTCCGCTAAAGCCTTTGCCTGCGATAAATGCCTTACGGATACTGCGGCCTTCTTCTGTGCGAACAGGAATGTTCTGCAAGTTTGGTCCGACAGATGAGAGACGCCCCGTTGCGGCAACAGTTTGCGCAAAGTGGGTGCGGATCCGCCCATCCTTTCCTATCTCAGCGATAAGACCTTCAACGGTTGTACCTAACTTCTTAGTTTCTCGAATACGAAGTAATGACTCAAGCAGCGGGTGCTTGGTCTTTTCAAATAACCAATTAAGCGCCTCAGCATCGGTTGTAAATCCAGTCTTGATCTTCTTGGTCTTAGGCAGATTTAGTTCATCGAATAGAACAACTTGTAACTGCTTGGGAGACCCCACATTGAATTCATGGCCGGCAGCTAGGTGAGCTGCCTTGGTCTCGCGCGCGACTTCACCTTCAAAGAAAACCGCTAACTTCTCTAACTCTTTGCGGTCAACTGCGATACCGCGGTTCTCCATCACTGCGAGCAGGTGAGCAATAGGAAGTTCCAGATCTGTAAAGAGCGCAAGTACGCCACGATCTTTCATCTCGGTTAGCAAAGAATCTCGTAATTTAAAGAGCGCGGTCGCACTTGTAAGAAGTGATTGCTCTGGGGAAGAAGAATCAATCTGGGCGCCATCACCCCAACGCTCTAACAGATCAGGTAGCTCTTGTGCGCGCACACCTGGGTTAACTAAGTAGGCAGCAAGCGCAGTATCGAAGACGATTCCATCCAGCAGGTTTTCACGCGCCAGCGATTTGGCATCGTGGGCTATTTTAGAAACTTTTGGATCCTGCGCCCACTCCCCCATTTGAGCGGAATGAATTAAGTAGACATCACTTGAGTTGAAGGCAACTGCGTAACGATGCAACTTCTCGTCTCGTAACTCGAAAGAAAGCGCAATCCCTCCTGAGTGCTGAGCAATCTTCTTGCTCAACTCTTCCGGCGAAAGTGTTCCGCCTTCAATTACCGGTGCAAAGAGCGTGAACTCATCACTGGTGCTTTTCGCCTTAACCTCTTTTGTGACAGAGTCGGGGTTAAGTATTGGCTTTAAGCGATCTTTGAGCGTTCGAAACTCAAGCTGTTCGAATAACTTGGTGAGATCACCTTCGACTACCCCGCCCCAAGCAAGTTCATCAACTTGGTATTCGATCGGTGCATCATGCACGAGTTGAGTTAACTCGCGGTTTCGAATTACATCGTCGATATTGTCACGCAGTGATTGCCCAACTTTTCCACCGACTTTATCGACGTTGGAGATCAATTCTTTAAGAGACCCATATTCAACGATCCACTTTGCGGCAGTTTTTTCGCCCACGCCTGGAATCGATGGCAAGTTATCGCTGGGGTCTCCACGCAGCGCCGCAAAATCTGGATACTGGTCAGGGCTCATGCCATATTTTTCTTGAACGGCATCTGGCGTCATGCGCGCCATTTCAGAGACGCCGCGCTTGGGATAGAGCACGGTGGTCTTATCAGTAACCAACTGAAAACTATCTCGATCGCCAGTACAAATTAGAACCTCTGCGCCTTCACGCTCTGCCTGCTTAGTAATTGTGGCGATAATGTCATCTGCTTCATAGCCCTCGAGTGCGAATTGGGTGATTCCAAAACCTTTAACCAGATCATTTAAATATGACATCTGCGAGCGAAATTCATCAGGAGTCTTTGCGCGATTGGCTTTGTAATCAGGAAAGATATCGGTGCGAAAAGTCTTGCGTGAGACATCGAAGGCGACTGCCACATGTGTTGGCTTCTCATCCTTTAAAAGCGAGATCAGCATCGTCGCAAAACCATAAATTGCATTTGTGTGTTGGCCCTGCGCAGTTGTGAAATTCTCGGCCGGGAGTGCGAAGAAGGCGCGATATGCCATCGAATGGCCATCAATAAGTAATAAACGCTTCTGGGCCATGGCGCCATCCTAGAGAAGTACCCGTTAACAAGTTACTATTTCGAACTATGACGCAGCCAGAAAATACTCCAAACTATTTAGAGCTAATCCGTGAACGTGGAAGCGGCGCTCTCGATAAGAAAATGGGAATTGAGATCCTTGAGGCCTCCCCAGAGCGCTTAGTTGGTCGCATGCCTGTTGAAGGAAATACCCAACCAATTGGCTTGCTTCATGGTGGCGCAAATGTTGTCTTGGCTGAATCTCTTGGCTCAATCGGAACGCAGCTTCATGCCGGGGCTAATCGCAAGATCGTGGGCGTTGATATCAATGCAACGCACCACAAATCGGCTATCTCAGGTTTTGTTACCGGAGTTGCTACAGCGGTTTCCCTTGGAAAGACCTTGTGCGTCTACGAAATCGTGATCACTAACGAACAGGGTCAACGTACTTGTTCTGCGAGAATCACTTGCATGATCCTTGCGGAACGCTAAACGCTGATTAGTGAGCGCCAGTACCGAGGTATGCCTCGCGTACTGCAGGATCGTTAAGTAGATCAGAAGCCTTAGCTTCCTTAACGATATTTCCAGTCTCAAGAATGTAGGCGCGATGTGCGCGTTGTAGCGCTTGCTGTGCGTTCTGTTCGACGAGAAGAATTGTTACGCCGGTCTTGTTGATTTCAGTGATGATGCGGAAAATATTTGCAATCATCTGAGGCGCAAGACCCATTGAAGGCTCATCAAGTAGTAACACCTTAGGGCGAGCCATTAGGGCACGGCCAATTGCGAGCATCTGTTGTTCTCCACCAGATAAAGTTCCGCCGGCTTGAGAGACGCGCTCCTTAAGACGTGGAAAGAGCGTGTAGACCTTATCTAGATCTTCGGCCATCTCGCTCTTACGGTTGTGGCGATGGAACTTACCCATTTCTAGGTTCTCCAAAACAGTCATACCTGGAAAAATTCCGCGACCTTCTGGCGCTTGCGATAGACCGAGATCTACGCGCTTATGTGCCGGAACGTTAGAGATATCTTCACCATTAAATATGATCTGACCAGTTGTGACAGGGCGAAGACCAGAAATGGTCTTAAGCATCGTTGTCTTGCCAGCACCGTTAGCGCCAATGAGGGTAACTATCTCGCCTTCATTGACAACGATTGATACGCCCTTGATCGCTTCAATCTTGCCGTAGTGAACGTGTAGATCTTTAATTTCAAGACGCATCTGCAGGTACTCCTAGGTAAGCCTCAATAACGCGAGGGTCGTTTTGTACTTCAGCTGGTGAACCATCAGCGATCTTGGTTCCGAAATCAAGCACAACCACGCGATCAGAGATTCCCATGATCAGCGACATATCGTGTTCAATCAAGAGAACTGTGTAACCGGCATCGCGAACTTTCTTGATCGTCGCTGCAAGTTCAACCTTTTCTTGTGGGTTAAAACCTGCTGCTGGCTCATCAAGCAGAAGCAACTTAGGTGAGGTTCCCATAGCGCGAGCGATCTCAAGGCGACGCTGAACACCGTAAGGCAAGTTACGCGCTAAGCGATCTGAGTACTCGTCAATGCCGATGAATTCGAGAATTTCGTGCGCCTTAGCGCGGTGCTCGCGTTCTTCGCGACGAGCGCGAGGGGTGCCAAAGAGTGCAGAAACTAGACCGCTCTTCTTATGAACATCGGTTGCGGTAATGACATTTTCAAGCGTTGTCATATCTCCGAATAAGCGAATGTTCTGGAAGGTGCGAGCGATACCGAGACCAGTGATCTGATAGCGCTTCTTGCCACCAATCTTCTGTCCATCGAAATTGATTGTTCCAGAAGTTGCTTGATAGACGCCGGTGATCACGTTAAAGACCGTTGTCTTTCCCGCACCGTTAGGGCCGATCAGAGCGAGGATTTCTCCTTCGCGAACCTCAAGATTTACTTCGTTAAGCGCTGTAACTCCACCAAACTTCATGGTGAGGTTATCCAGACTCAAAAGAACTTTAGCCATCTTTAATTCGCCCCTTTCTTTACAATCGCTTTTTCACGCTTCTTGCGAGGCAACAAACCATCTGGGCGGAAGTTCATAACAATTACAAGAACTAGACCGAATACCAAGAGGCGTGCATCAGAGATAAAGCGGATGCGATCTGGTAGGTAACCAAGGATTGTTGCACCAACAATGACGCCCCAGATATTTCCGATTCCGCCGAAGACAACGCAGGCAAGGATAAGAATTGAAACGTTTAAGGTAAACATTTCCGGTGCGATAAAGAGGTTCTTTGAAGCATAGAGAACACCGGCGGCGCCACCAATTGCAGCACCGAGGGTAAATGACCAGATCTTGTATTTAAGAGTTGGTACACCCATTAGCTCTGCAGCATCTTCATCTTGGCGAATTGCTTCCCACGCACGGCCCGGACGGCGTACCGATAAGCGGCGGATCATCCAGATCGTAAGCAGGATCATTACTAGAACAACCCAGAAGAAGACCTTCTGATCATCTAGTCTGAATTTTAGCGGTCCAATATCAGGAGGCATCGGAACGTTGGCAATTCCGTTTGGACCCTTGCTCCATGAAGAGTTGAGAAGAACAAGGCGAACGATCTCACCAAAGCCCAAGGTGACGATTGCTAGGTAATCACCACGTAAGCGAAGCGTTGGAAGACCAAGGATTACACCTGCGATCATCGCAAAGGCGATACCGAAAGGCATGATCTCCCATGTATTTAATCCAGTGGTTGTACCCATGATCGCCATTGTGTAAGCACCGATAGCGAAGAAGGCAACGTAACCAAGATCGAGCATTCCGGACTTACCAACAACAATATTTAGTCCCAGCGCCATGAGTACGAATACCGCTACTGGATAGACAAGCACTGCATCGTAAGCGGCGATTGGCGTTGCGAGAAATGATGCTCCAGCAAATGGCAGTAGACCAACAAAGAAAATTGTAGTTACTGCGATTAGTACTCGGGCTGGTCGACCTGAGCGCTCCCAGATTCCTGCGCCCCAATCGCGAAGGTTCCAATAGTTTCTAATTTTCATGAGTTATGCCCTCGTTGTCTGAACGGCTTCACCGAATAAACCATTCGGCTTAAAGAGAAGAACTAGAACTAGAACGATGAAGACGGTAACTGCTTTCCACTGTGTCCCAAGAACCGCGGATGCATAAACTTCAAGGAGTCCAAGTGCGAGGCCGCCATAGAAAGCGCCACGGATATTTCCGATACCACCGATAACTGCTGCGGTAAATGCCGCTAAGCCCATAGTGAAACCAATATTGAACTTGGTGTATTCAAAGACTGTTATGTAGAAGAATCCAGCTGCACCCGTTGCAAGTCCTCCAACCAAGAAGGTTGCTGTGATGACTCGGTTTAGATTTACACCCATCAGCTTTGCAGCATCTTCATTCATTGATACCGCGCGGATCGCCTTGCCCATACGAGAGAGCTTCACGAAGCGTTCAAGAATAATATAGATAATCGCTGCAGCGATGATTGTAATAACTGTATCGAGGCGAACATTTGCGCCCCAAACTTCAGTCAAGATCATCTTCTCGAGAACGCGTGGAGAACCAACCGGACGTGAGTCGGTAAGTAGACGCATGATCTCTGAAAGTACGATTGAAATTCCGATCGCTGAAATCAGAGTTGCTAAACGGTTGGTGCCTCTCATGCGCAAGCGGCGGTAGGCGACGAACTCAACAAATACTGCGGTGAGCCCTGCTACGAGCATCGACATGAGCAAGCTTGAGAATAAGACTAGGGCGAGCTTGAACCCTGTTTCAGGTTCAGAGACTTGTGTGTAGTGGAATATGTCACGCGAAGTGATGACGGTACCGAAGGTACCCCACATAAAAATTTCTGAGTTAGCGAAGTTGATCATGCGCAATACACCGTAAACCATGGTGTATCCGAGCGAGATCAAAACGTAGATAAATCCTAACGCTAGCCCTGCAATCGTTAGTGCCCAGAACTGATCAATCAGTACTGCAAACATCTCTCTCCTTCACTAACTTCAATTCGGTCATTCTATGCTCTCAAATTATGCAATTGGTGGGTGCCTCGCCTCTCTCTTGCGAGAGATTAAAAGCACCCACCAACCTTTAATGCATCAGGTCTATCTAATTACTTGATAA
>JBIIUL010000062.1:0-6450 GCA_044340015.1 Candidatus Planktophila sp. | reverse complement strand
CAAGATAAGCCAATGCACTTCGACTATCTCGGCAAGGCTCGATAGTCATGTTGCCCGCCGATCCCCGCACCCTTGGCGCAACCCTTACCGATGGCGGCGCAAACTTTGCGATCTGGTCTAACGCCGCAGATGCGATCGAGCTCTGCCTCTTCAATGAGGTCAATGGCAAGTTAGTTGAAACTCGTTTTGCGATGTCACATCGCAACGGCCCAATCTGGCATGGCTACTTAGCAGGAGTAAAGGCCGGACAACGTTATGGCTACCGCGTATATGGGCCGTGGCAACCCGAAAACGGGGTTCGCTTTAACGCCGCCAAGTTATTGATCGATCCATATACCCATCAACTAGATGGCCAATTGGAATACGTGCCTGAGATTTATGGACATGTCGCAAGTGATGGCGTTGGAAGCGGCGATAACACGGTCCGCGATGATCGCGATAGCGCAGGCTCTGTTCCTTATTCCGTTGTTACAAACCATCCGGTGCGCGAGATCCATCGCCCGCTTGTGCCTTGGGCAAACACTTTAATTTATGAAGCGCACGTTCAAGGTTTAACTGCAAAGAATGAAACGATCCCCGCTAATGAACGCGGGACATATAAAGCACTTGGCCATCCCAGCACGATTGCTCATCTAAAGAAATTAGGCGTTACCGCACTTGAACTACTACCAATTCATTCTTATCTAACCGAACCATCTATCTGGAACCGCGGCCGCAAAAATCATTGGGGCTATAACGCAATTGCTTTCAGTGCACCACACGGAGCATATGCGGCAACAGAAGATCCGATTTCAGAGTTGCAAGAAGCAG
This sequence comes from Candidatus Planktophila sp., assembly GCA_044340015.1. Lineage (GTDB taxonomy): Bacteria > Actinomycetota > Actinomycetes > Nanopelagicales > Nanopelagicaceae > Planktophila. The sequence goes on along the minus strand of JBIIUL010000062.1, from coordinate 5,640 downwards.
TTGATCGCTTACATGAGAACGATATTGAGGTCATTCTCGATGTCGTTTACAACCACACCGCTGAAGGTGGCGTCGGTGGGCCGACGTTATCTTTTAAAGGTATCGACAATAAAGCTTGGTATCGCCAAGATGGCCAAGGCAATTACATCGATGTAACGGGATGTGGCAACACATTAGCCAGCAGTAATCCACATGCGGTGCGCCACATTATTGATTCACTTCGTTGGTGGGTTGAAGTTATCGGCGTAGATGGCTTTAGATTCGATTTAGCAACGGCGCTTTACACCAGCGATACCGCCTTTAATTCATCACTGATGTCGGCTATCGAATCTGATTCAGTACTTCGTAATTTCAAGATGATCGCTGAGCCCTGGGATGTAACTCGTTATTCACTAGGTGATTTCCCGCATCCATGGCGCGAGTGGAACGATGCTTACCGCGACTCAGTACGTCAATTCTGGTTAGGTGATTTGGCGCGCGGATACGGTGAAGGCGTTGCTGATATTGCATCGCGCATCAGCGGCTCGAGCGATATTTTCTATTATCGCGGGCCGACTTCATCGATTAACTTCATCACCGCACACGATGGCTTTACCTTGGCTGATCTAGTTATGTACCAAGAAAAAGATAATGGGCCAAACCAAGAAGATAACGCAGATGGAAATAACGACAATCGTTCTTGGAACTTAGGCGTTGAAGGTCCAAGTGATGATCCGATCGTTAGAGCTCACCGACATCAATTGAAGAAATCAATGGCGGCCACGCTGCTACTTTCTTCAGGTGTACCGATGATGACGATGGGCGATGAAATTGGTCGAACTCAGAACGGTTCTAATAATGGTTACTCGCTGCCCCGAGATATGGGCCCGCTTATGGAAGATAGCGAAGCGAACTTCATGGGTGGCTGGGCAAATAAGTGGAAGTTAAATGAAGAAGAGCAGGATCTCTTTGATTCGATATCCGAACTTGCCCATATTCGTAAGCAATACCTAGAAGGTGTGGCACATGAATTCTTTACCGGCACAGTTGATGCCGGAACGAAACGAAAAGATATCGCTTGGTTTTCTCTTGGCGGCCATGAGATGCACGAAGATCACTGGCAAGATGGTGAAAAGCGCAGCCTGACCGTATTTATCGAAGCTGGATCAGAACGCGGACTTTTATTGCTGCTTAACTCATCTAAATCAGAGACGCCATTTACCTTGCCCGATGAAAACTGGGGACACTCATTCCGCAGAATCTTTGATGCTGCAACTCCGGTTCAGACGCATGAGCCGATCATTCGTCCGCCCGCTAGCAAAGTAGATGTGGCAGCACATTGTGCGCAGGTGTGGCTAGTAACACGGAGTTAATTTTCTAATTACACACGCTATAAATCGCTAGGTACTAGGTAGTAAAGAGTGCACTCACCTAAAATCTGAACCATGCTCGCACTAGTTGCACCTGGACAAGGCGCTCAAACGCCAGGAATGTTGGCGCCTTGGATCGAGGAGCCATCTAGCAAAGCGCTATTAATTCACTGGTCAGATGAAATCGGACTTGATTTGGTTCGCTTAGGTACAACCGCTGATGCCGATGAAATTAAAGATACCGCCAATGCCCAACCACTAATTGTTGCTGCAGGTTTGCTCGGCGCTCGCGCCCTCAGTAAAGGAAATAACTTTGCATTTGTGGCTGGTCATTCAGTTGGAGAAATCACCGCTGCTGCCTTAGCCCAAGTAATTAGCGAAGTGGATGCCATGAAGTTAGTCCGCGCTCGAGGATTAGAAATGGCGAAAGCTGCTGCCGTTACTCCTGCAGGAATGGCGGCAGTTCTAGGTGGAGATCGTGAAGTCGTACTGCGCGCTATTGCAGATCTTGGATTAGTCGCAGCGAACGATAACGGCGCGGGACAAATTGTTGCCGCTGGAGATATTGATGCGCTTGCGAAGTTAGCACCAGAAGGAGCACGTGTTCGCGCACTTGCCGTAGCTGGCGCATTCCACACTTCCTATATGGAACCTGCGGTTGCACCGCTACGCGCACTTGCCGCTTCACTTGAAGTTCGAGATCCAAAGTGTGGCGTTATTTCCAATAAAGACGGTGCGGTAATTCGTGATGGACGAGAAGTTTTAGATCGCATCGTTGCGCAGATCTCTAACCCAGTTCGTTGGGATCTATGTATGACAACGCTCTCCGAGAACGTATCTGGTGCGCTGGAAGTTCCACCTGCTGGAACTTTGGTTGGCCTCTTAAAGCGTGCGGTACCAATTGTTGAAACCTTTGCGCTCAAGGCAGTTGCTGATCTTGCGCTAGCAGATGAATTTGCGCTGCGACATAACCAAGAAGTAAGTAATTAAGAGTTAAGGTAGAGCGATGGCGATCAAAGTAAAAACTGGTAGCGAGAGCACGATTTTATCTGTCGGTGCCTATCGCCCATCCCGCCTTGTTCCAAACTCAGAGATCGTAGATTTAATTGATTCCAGTGATGAATGGATTGTGCAGCGCACCGGAATCGAATCTCGTCGCTTTGCTGGCGCCGATGAATCAGTAGTTGATATGGCTATTGGCGCAGCAGAACAGGCGCTTACTCGCGCCAAACTCACAATAAAAGATATTGATACCGTCGTTGTGGCAACTATTACTTATCCGCACCAGGCGCCATCTGCGGCGACAGCGATTATTCAACGGATGGGAAATCCAACAGCGGCTGCGCTCGATATTAGCGCTGCTTGCGCTGGGTTCTGTTATGGCGTTGCCATGGCACACGACATGGTGCGTGCGGGAAGTGCAAAGAAAGTTCTCGTAATTGGCGTAGAAAAGATTTCAGATTTTACTGACCCGACTGATCGCGCAACGGCATTTATCTTCGCCGATGGTGCTGGCGCTGTCGTGATTGGCGAATCTGATGAACCGGGCATTGGTCCGGTTGAATGGGGTTCAGATTCAGAAAATCGCGATGCCATCTTGATGAATCCATCTTGGATTGAAGTTCGCAATAACGAAACTCAGCTGACTAAGGCAGATGTTAAGTGGCCGAATATCACGCAAGAAGGTCAGAAAGTTTTCCGCTGGGCGGTCTTCTCAATGAGCAAGGCAGCGCTTAAGGCTCTCGATTCAGCAGGCTTATCTGTAAATGAGATTGATGCATTTATTCCGCACCAAGCAAATGTGCGCATCATCGAAACCATGGCGAAAGAGATGAAGCTGCCAGAATCAGTTGTGATTGCAGATGACATTCGCACAAATGGAAATACTTCTGCTGCATCAATCCCCCTTGCGATGGATGCGCTCCTGGCAAAACACCCCGAACTTCACGGCAAGATTGCGCTCTTGATCGGATATGGTGCAGGTCTCGTTTACGCGGGGCAAGTTGTAAAATTGCCGCCTAAACCATAAATTCTCAACTTTATTTGGCTAATTACTAGGAAGTAGCGCGCCTAATCAGAGAGAATTACAACCTGTTGGACTCAAAAGAGAAAAGCAAGAATTAAGAAAAGAAAAGGAATAAACAAATGGCACTTTTAGCCGCAGATGTACTTGCAGGAATCAAAGAGATCGTTGAAGAAGTTGCTGGTATCCCAGCTGCATCAATCGAACTCGATAAGAACTTCACTGATGACCTAGAAGTAGATTCACTCAGCATGGTCGAAGTTGTCGTTGCCTGCGAAGAGCGCTTTGGCGTGAAGATTCCTGACGAGAAGGTAACTGATCTTGCAACAGTAGGAGATGCAGTTAACTTCATCGTTAGCGTTGCCGTATAAGTAATTTAAATGTCTCAACGTCGCGTAGTCGTTACAGGTCTTGGTGCAACTACTCCACTTGGTGGAGATGTTGCATCGACTTGGGCTGCCCTAGTCGCCGGAAAGAGTGGGGTCCGTCTTCTAACTGAAGATTGGCGCGAGCTCTTGCCTGTGCACTTCGCAGCGCGCGTTGCTACAGAACCAGCCGATCAGATGGAGCGCGTTGAGATGCGCCGCCTTGATCGCTCTGAACAATTTGCTCTCGTTGCATCCCGTGAAGCCTGGAAAGATGCAGGTACGCCAGATGTTGAAAAGGAAAGACTCGGCGTTGTAATTGCCTCCGGTATTGGCGGCGTCATTACCTTGCTAGATCAATTCGATAATTTAAAGGAGAAAGGCGCGCGCGGAGTCAGCCCACATACTGTTCCGATGTTGATGCCTAATGGGCCTGCTGCAAATGTTGGCCTAGAACTACAAGCTCGCGCCGGAGTCCACACACCTGTTAGCGCGTGCGCATCTGGCGCTGAAGCAATTGGTTATGCACTTGAAATGATTCGCTCAAATCGCGCCGATGTAATTGTTAGCGGCGGCGTGGAAGCAGCGATCCATCAACTTCCAATGGCGGGCTTTGCCGCGATGAAGGCGCTTTCCACCCGCAACGATGCGCCAGAGCGCGCATCACGTCCTTACGATGCTGACCGTGATGGTTTTGTTCTCGGTGAAGGCGGCGGAATTTTAATTCTTGAAGAGTACGAGCACGCTAAAGCGCGCGGTGCCAAGATTTACTGCGAACTAGTTGGCCAAGGGCTGTCCTCAGATGGTTATCACATCGCAGCACCTGACCCAGATGGAACAGGAGTGCAGCGCGCAATTAAATTCGCCCTGCAAGATGCCAAGCTTTCGACAAAAGATATTGTTCACTTAAACGCTCACGCAACCTCAACTCCAGCAGGCGATGTTGCTGAAGCAAATGCTCTTCGTTTAGCGCTCGGTGCAGATTCAGATCATGTTGCAGTCTCTGCTACTAAATCAATGACTGGGCATCTTCTTGGTGGCGCAGGTGCAATTGAATCCGTCTTCATTGTTAAGGCGCTACAAGAACGTCTTGCTCCCCCAACAATTAATATTGAAAACCTAGATCCTGCTGTAACTATTGATGTCGTACGCGATAAGCCACGCACCTTGCCAGCGGGTCAAATCGCTGCGCTCAACGATTCCTTCGGTTTCGGCGGCCACAACGTTGTATTGGCTTTCGCAACTCTATAAACTCAAAGTTATGGCTCACCAAGAAGTTGATACGCGTGATCCGCTGCTTCGTATCCAGCGCCTGCTAGATCCCGGAACAGATTCACTACTTGTTGAACGCACAGATTGCGGAATGATCGCAGCAACTGGTGCAATCAAAGGAAATCGCGTTGTTGTATTTGCATCCGATGCCACGATTAAAAGCGGTGCCCTTGGCGTTGTTGGCTCCAAGGTAATTGTCGAAGCGTACAAAGAAGCGATGTCTAAGCAGCTGCCGATCATCGGTATCTGGCACTCAGGTGGTGCGCGTTTAAGTGATGGCGTTTCATCTCTTGATGCATTCGGTGAAGTCTTTCAATCAATGATTCTGGCAAGCGGACGAATCCCACAACTATCTCTTGTTCTTGGACCAACTGCTGGTGGTGGTGCTTATGGACCTGCACTTACCGACATCGTTGTTCTTGCTCCGGAAGGGCGAATCTTTGTTACCGGCCCTGACGTTGTTAAATCGGTAACGGGTGAAGAGGTAGATATGGCATCCCTTGGCGGTCCTGAAGCGCACAGCAAAAATAGCGGTGTTGCACATGTAATCGCATCCTCAGAACAAGAAGCCTTTGATGAAATCCGCGATGTCGCTGCGCTCTTTGCCAACCAAGGCCATATGGATACAGAT
>JBIIUL010000061.1:0-6500 GCA_044340015.1 Candidatus Planktophila sp. | reverse complement strand
CTCGCCAATATTTCGCGCGCTCCTTCGATATGCATTGCAGCACCCGAGTGGCTAGATGCAGCAAGTGCTAACAGGCGTGGCTCTAACTGCAGACCATGGCGCACCATCGCAGATGCTTGCGCGCATTTAACTGTAGAACGTGGAAATATCTGAGTATCAATATCGCCCAATGATTTAAAGAGCGAGCCATCAGAATTTAACATCGCCAAAAATCCGCGGTGTTCGGACTCTACAAAACCATCGCGTACATATTCTGCTAAAACCGCGTCGTTAAACATTTATAGCCACCAATTACTCAGACTGACGTTCGAGAGATGACCAGATATGTGCCTGTAGCTCTTGTCCTTCAGCGGCCATGTCGTAAGCAAAGAAGAGCTCGCCGGCAACAAGGCCATATAAGCGAACTCCTGCAGTAACAATTTTCGCGGATGGCGCTGAATAACCCTGATCAAGAACTAGCTGAATCTTTGGACCATCAAACTGTCCGACCCAGCCTTCGGTGATTCCGGTGTTATGTGAAATCAAAACTTCTAAAACGTTATTTGGCTTAACGCGCCAGAATCCAGTTTCTGATGCTGCTGGACGAATGATTTCGCCTTCAGCATCGATGATCCAAGAACGTGAGTAATAGTTAAGAAAAGGGCGGCCATCGTGGTTAAAAACAACTTCGTGGGCGTATTCAAAGCCTTCAATATTTGGATATTCACCGCGGCCTTTGCCGCGCCAAGTACCAACCAACCACGCAAGTGGATTTAAATCAGAATGCAGACCTTCTGGAATTGTAAAAGCCACTTAGAGTCTGCCCCTTCGATATGTGCGCGCATCACGCGCTTGAGATTCGCGACGACCTCGGAAACCATAGACAAGAAGCGCAACGCCGATTGCAAGCGAGATCAGTCCCAATAAAATTGCGCTAACGATTTCCACGTCGTAATCCTACGGCCTCTAAAGCCTGCTAACAGTCCAGATAATCACGAGCATCGCCGCTAATACAACTAAACCCTGTGCAATAGTCTCCATTTACGCGGGCACAATCACTTGTTGGGAAGCGGCTACACCTTCAACAGTTAACTGCGCATCTACAGGGGTGTTGCGCTTAACAATTGCCAATGCAATGGGCCCTAATTCAAAGTGGCGCGCAACCGTGCCGAGGAAACCGACTTGGACTTCACCATTCATAACCGGAGTACCTGGAGCCGGCATTACTACTTGACTGCCATCTAAATGCAACAGAACTAAACGCCGTGGTGGGTTTCCAAGATTAAAAATCTTGGCAACAGTTTCCTGACCGCGGTAGCAACCTTTATTCATATGTACTGATTTATTAAGTACACCAAGCTCGTTTGGAATTGATTTATGGTCTGTTTCAAAGGCAATGCGTGGACGGCCTGCAGCAACACGTTCGGCATCAAGTGCCCATGTGCCGACCTGCATCGCAGTTGCGCCGAAGGTTTCTTGCATCTGAGTTAGCTCTGCACGAGGAACCAGTGCAAATGGCCCGCCAATTTCAGTAACTAAACCTGGTGCGCGTAAAACAACGTATTCAGGTGATGCATCACGGACATCTACGCGCAACATAAATTTCATCTTCTGCAGATACGCGATCAAAGTTTCAATATAGCCAGGATCTAGAACTAGCCAAGAGGTTTCACCGTCATCAACTAAGTTAAATTGATACTCGACATGGCCTTGTGGATCCAAGATCAGCGCCGATGTCCATTGACCAACCGGAAGTTCAGTTAAATGCTGAGTTGTTAAATCGTGTAGCCACTTCAGGCGATCGACGCCACTGACGGCAATAATCTGCAGGTGTGAAAGATCGGCCCAAGCTTTTCCTTCTAGTAGAGCCTTCTGTTCTTTACTTGGTTCGCCAAAATGCCAAATGGCTCCCTTATCGACGCCATCTTCGACAATTACTGCAGTCATATTATTTAACGCAGGCAGCGCAGGTGCCATAAATTGCAAAGTGAGTTACATCTGTCTTAAAGCCGTAATCATCAGATAAATTCTGGACAAAGTTAGCGGCAACATCAATCGGTGCATCACCAACAGAACCACAAGTACCGCAGACTAAGTGAAGATGAGTTAACTCTTCTGCTGCGTGATAGGTAGCGCCACCGTGGCCCAAGTGAGTGTGTTGGACAAGGCCAACATTTTCGAGGGTTTCGAGATTGCGATAGACAGTTGAAAGATTGATACCAGGATGGGTTGCGCGGACTTTTTCAGCAACTTCTTCTGGGGTTGCATGTCCGAGTTCACGTACCGCAGAGAGAACCAATTCGCGTTGAGGAGTTAAACGCAAGCCTTTATCGCGGAGTTCGTGTTGTTCTGCCATAGGTAGAGCCTACCCGCTAAGTGAATTATTTGGCTACGCGTGCGCGTAGAAGGAGTAGATACACCTGGCAACCCAAGCAGAAGTTAAATGCTGCATTTAAGAATGCCGCGGCAAGTGCAAGCCCGACAGCGATTGTAAAGAGGCCATCGGCTCCGGTAACAGATGCGATGACTGCAACAAGTGCGAAGCCGAGACCAATGCTCTGTGCAAATTGCGGAGGACGCACATCTTCAAATTTTGCTTCTGACTTCAAACGCGGCTTGATTAACTTCTTAAAGATAATTGCGTAAGGGGTGAACTGTGGTCCACGGATTGCACCGATTGCAAAGACAACTGCCTGAAATGCAGCAACCCAAATATTTGATGTAACTAGCGCAATTGCCAAAACAGCAGTTGTAATCGCAGCAGAAAAACGAGGACCTCTTGCATCTATTTGTGCTGACATTTTCTCTTCCTTAAATTGAATTCGTTAAGGATAAAGATCAATAACGTTAAACGCCACTTGCGAATATTTCGCAGTTGCCAGCCTTAATGAATAGCAGAGAGCGCGGCGTGCACCTGAGCGCGTTTAGGCGTGCCCATCGCGCGACCAACTTCAACACCCGCACCATTTAAAAACAGTGTGGTTGGAGTCGACAAGATATTTAACTCACGAACTAATTCAAGATGCGATTCAGCATCGATATGGGCATAGCGAACATCAGGCATCGTCTTGACCATATCTTCGAGCAGCGCCTTAGTTGCCCGGCATGGAGTACAGAACGCCGATGAGAACTGCACCATCGTGGCTCTTGAGCCAAGCTCGGTTCCCACGATCGCAGCCGTTAACTTCGGCCCATTTACCGTCTTCTTCTTGCGAAACTCCCCACGCGTGCGCTGAAACCAGATGCCAAATCCAGTGGCGCCAGCCAGCACAATAAGAAGTGGAACGAATGTTTTCACAGGAGTATTCTCTCTCACTTAAAGCGATATAACGAACTCAATTTCTGCGAAAGGCTCTCCCCATGGCCAAGGTGTTGTTACTGACAAACACCAATGGTGCGAGCGCGGAAGTTCTTCCATCACTTGCTCTCTTGCAGCACACAGTAAAAATCTTGCCAGCTGAAGCCAGCGTCCTAATCGATTCACCAGTAATGGATATCGTCTTTGTTGATGCGCGTCGCGATCTGCCTGCTGCAAAGAACCTCACACGTTTACTCACATCAACTGGAGTTGGTGCACCTGTCATTGCAATTACAACCGAAGGCGGCCTATCTGCGATGAGCGCAGATTGGGGCGTCAACGATGTCATGCTCGATACCGCAGGCCCTGCCGAAGTCGATGCGCGTATCCGCATGTGCATTGGTACTCACCTTGCAGCCCTTACCGCCGCAGATCCAACCGCTGGCGAAATTCGCACTGGTGATGTTGTAATTGATGAAAGCACTTACACCGCAAAGATCAAGGGCCGTTCACTTGATTTAACATTTAAAGAGTTCGAACTTCTCAAATATCTTGCACAACACCCAGGTCGCGTATTTACTCGCGCACAGTTGTTACAAGAAATTTGGGGATATGACTACTTCGGCGGAACTCGCACAGTCGACGTTCACATCCGTCGCTTGCGTTCCAAGCTCGGCCCAGAATTCGAAGCAATTATCGGAACAGTCCGCAACGTTGGTTACCGCTTCACACTTCCTAACGGCGGCAAAGAGAGCGCAATATCTGAGCGGGTCTAACCGCAGTTAATTTCTTTCTCCAAGGGCGCGCAATAGCCATTTCAAATTAGCCTCTTCGTGCTTTACATTCCGTGCATTTGCAAAATTGAAGTGGCACACCCGATTTCTCGTCCCAGTCGCGTAATGCATTCGATTATCGATCTTTTGATAGGTCTTAAAGGATTCCGGGAACGGCAGATCCAAGAACGCATATCTGGTGCACGGAAGCCAAAGTTTGGTGAAGTTGCGTTGCGATAAAACGTCGCGCCAAAGGCCGAAGCTTGCATACGGTTTTAATGGCTCAAAATCAGTCTTTGCATCTAATACCTGATGCCACTCTGCGTAACCTTTTTCTTCAGAAAACTTACTCAGAGTTTCAATTAAACGAGTGCGAAGTGTTAACTCAAGTTGGCCAATCAAAATGTAAGTTTGGCTATAACGCGTTAAGAATTTTTCCATTCGCATACCTTTGTCCACACCACAGACAAAATTAGGTTGTGATCCACAGCCCCGATCTTTATACTTTTCTCAACGGTTCGGGAGTGAGATCACTGGCGAAAGCTAAATCGCTCGAATCAATAAGCTCAAGTCTTATTCTGTGAATCAGATGGCTTAAGCGGGATGGGAAAGCCTCACAGTGATGTGGGGCTTTCCCTTTTGTTAGAGAAATTAGCCGACTAAATCAGCGCACATGGCGCGAAATGCCGCAGTATGGGCATCGACATCAGCAGCCGTTGTTGCCGGTGACATCAACGCCATATTATGAAACGGCGTGAGCAAGAAACCATCGTTGAGCAAGCGCAAGTGAATGTACTGCTCGAGTTCGAAGTCGCCAGATTCAGCAGCATCGCGGCCAGTGCGTGGAGCTTTACCTTTAAAGATGTACTCACCGCGCGCACCCAAACGATTGCAGTGCCAATCCAAATCAAATTCGGCAATCGCAGCATCAACACCGTCGCTCCAAAGATCGCCAAGTGCGATCATCGATTTAAACGCATCTGCAGTTAACACTTCACTTAACGTCGCACGCATCGCAGCAAGTGACATCGCATTACCCGCCAAAGTGCTTCCGATTCCACCAGTATCAATAATCTCTAACTCAACTAACTTCTTAATTGAATTCGCAACATCATCAGTCATGCCGAATGTGCCAACTGGGATTCCGCCCGCAATAGCCTTGCCAATAGTCAAGAAATCAGGCTTAAGGCCAAGATCTAACGTCATTCCGCCAGGACCAACTGAAATTGTGTGAGTCTCATCGATGATTAAAAGTGCGCCATATTTCTTGGCAAGGTCTTGAACTGCAACTAAATAGCCATCTTCCGGCAGAACAATACCGACATTAGTCATCGCAGGTTCCATCAAAATTGCGGCAACATCGCCATGTTTTAACGCAGCTTCCATTCCAGCCAAATCGTTAAATTCAACAACGCGAGTTGTGACAGCTAAATCAACCGGCGCACCTAAATTACCTTCGCGCTTAACAGTATTTCCGGCGCCATCCAACGTTGCAAAAGTTTCATCAACGCTTCCGTGATAGCAACGGTCAATGACAATTATCTTGCTGCGGCCAGTAATCAGACGGCAGTAGCGAATTACGTGGCGATTGGCATCCGTTGCAGTGACTGTAAATTGCCACTTTGGCAGACCGAAGCGCGCAGCTAATTCTTTCGAAACAATGGCTGCATCAAGAGTGGGCAACATTGAAGTGATTCCAATATCTGCCTGGCGTTTAATTGCAGCAATGGTTGCATCTGGTGAGTGCCCAGTCATTGAACCGGTATCGCCTAAACAGAAATCGATATAGGTATTGCCATCGATATCAGTGAATTTGGCACCCTTTGCTTCCTTAACGAAAACTGGATGCGCACCTGGCCATTTAGCCATCCATGACATCGGCACACCTTCGTGCATCACTTTTTGCGAATCAGCAAAGGCTTCCGAGCTCTTCTTATGGTTTGCCAAGAAGCGCTCTTCTTCTATTTTGCGAAGCGCCGCTAAGTGCGTGCGATCAATTTGTTTCGACATATCCCAATCCTATGTTTTCTATCTTTACGCTTCAGAGAATACAAAGAGCGCTTCGATGTAATGCTCACCACTTATACCCAAGTTCTGCGCATCAGGGGGCGCTGTCTGTGGTTCTATGCAAACACCTTCGGGATCTTCGTTATAAACCACCCACCATGGTGCATCTGATTCGATTTCAATGCGCGCATAGTCTTCCCAAACAACCGCCGGAACACCTTGAATCTCGGTAAATGCATCATCCCAAGGACCGGCAGGTTGTGGCACATATTCACCGGTAGGAATGCCATCTTCATCGCGTTTAAGCATCTTCGCTGCTTTAAATTCAATCTCCGCACTGCCACCACGATCGAGATCGCGCGGAAACCACGGATGCATTCCGATCCATGCTGGCAACTTGCAATCTCCCGGATCGTATTCAAGTGACCAACGCACTGCATCAT
>JBIIUL010000060.1:0-6537 GCA_044340015.1 Candidatus Planktophila sp. | reverse complement strand
GTTCCATCTGAGATAAAAGCTAAAATCGAGAAGAGCGCACCGAGAAAAAGTAATTGCCCGGTTACATTTCCACGTTCAATATCTACAAATTGAGGCAGTACTGCTGCATAGAAAACTAAACCTTTGGGATTTAACGCGCCAACCCAGAAACCATCGCGCGCTGATTGCCAGAAAGTTGGAACGACGCTTCCTTGGCTCTTCATATCTGCGGCGGCAATCTTGCGCGCCTTGATTGCGTTTATTCCTAGGTAAACCAAATAACCGCCGCCGCCCCATTGCACCGCAGAGTAGGCAAGGTCTGATCTAGAAAGTATTGGTCCAAGTCCGAAGGCGACGAGAGATGAAAGGAAGAAGGCACCTGTAACATTTCCAGCAACTGTAAAGACGGCAACTTTCCTGCCCCAAGCAATGGCACGAGCGATAGTAAACAACACGCTTGGGCCTGGCGCCAAGATAATAATCATCGCAGCGATGATGTACTCAATTAAGCGCGATGGGATAACCATTTTGGAATTCTAACCAAATATCAATTGCCGTGGGAAAGAGATAGGCGGGCCAATTTCTTGGCCCGCCTATTCTGTACTTATTTATCGTTAGATTATTTACCGCGAGCCTTCGAGATTGAATGAAGTACGCGATATCCAACTACAGCAACCAGAGTTCCGTTGACGATACCTGTGAAGGTGTAATCGCCTTGGGTCCATGAATAGTCAGCGATACCCATGATTAGAGCAGCTGCTGCGATCAGTAGGTTGGTTGAGTCAGAGAAATCAACTTTGCTTTCGATCCAGATTCGCGCACCCAAGATGCCGATCATTCCGAAAAGGGCAGTTGATACGCCACCAAGAGCACCCGCTGGAGTAGCGCTAAGAACAGCGCCGAACTTTGGTGAAAGCGAGAGCAAGATTGCGCCAACGCCTGCGATCCAATATGCAGCAGTTGAGTAAACGCGAGTTGCCGCCATAACTCCAATATTTTCTGCATAAGTTGTAGTTCCGGATCCACCACCGAAGCCAGCAACAGTTGTTGCCAAACCATCGGCCATAAGGGCATTACCCATTTGATCATCTAAGTCTTTACCAGTCATTGCAGCAACGGCCTTAACGTGTCCAACGTTTTCAGCGATCAAGACGAGAACAACAGGTAAGAACAGGATCATGATGTTGGTGCTAAATGTTGGCGTTGTAAATGTTGGCGTATCAAACCAAGCCGCCGCAGTGATTCCCTTTGTATCAACATCGCCCATGGCTAGCGCAACTAGGTAACCAATCACAAGGCCCAAGAAGATGCTGATACGGCTCATGAAGCCCTTTGAGAATGCACCGATTACACCAATGCTCGCCAAGGTAATAATCGCGATCAAAGGTTCTTTGGTGAAGTTACCTTTTGCAGCACCTGCCAAGTTGAAACCAATCAACATTACGATCGTGCCAGTTACTACAGGTGGAAGCAGCCAGTTAATCCAACCGATGCCTGCTGCGCGAACTGCAAGACCAACCAAGGCTAGAACCACGCCGGTGAAGACGATTCCACCAAGGGCCGCTGCCATTCCGCCATCCGTGCCAGCTGCTGCCATTGCTGCAGCGATAGGCCCTAAGAAAGCAAAGGATGAACCTAGATAACTTGGAACTCTATTTTTGGTAATGATCAAGAAAAGGATTGTTCCGATTCCTGAGAAGAAGAGAGTTGTTGTAGGGGAGAAGCCAGTAATGATCGGAACTAGAAATGTTGCACCAAACATCGCAGCGATATGTTGTAGACCGACTCCGATTGTGCGAGGCCAAGTAAGTCTTTCATCTGTAGATACAACTCCACCTGCTGAAATGGTTTTTCCATTTCCATGAAGTTTCCATGAGAGTAACGACATAGTCTTCCTTTCCGATTACCGAGTTCGGTAATGGCGCTTAAGGAAGGTCCACCGAGCGTGGGCCTTCATTGCTGGGGAAGTATTTACTGGGAGTTAACAGGGAATGTGGAAAGAGTACGACTTAAGGCGGCGTTACTTGCCAGTTAAATCAGGGCGAGTCGTAAAAAACCCCTCGCTAGCGCAGTTTTACTGGCTAACGAGGGGCGCCCTCACGGAGAGTTGAGGGTTAAATCGTCGCATCCTCAGGAGTGCGACGAATATGTAGCAACCCCATTATTGAGAGAAGCAGCATTACTCCCGCTCCCGCGAGTGAGACTAAAGCAGCGATTGCAGCGATTGAGCCAAGAGTTCCGAATGCATATGCAGTCAGCAGCGTTCCACGCAACATCGTTCCCTTAAATACTGTTTCAACCATTCCGGCTTTGGCAGCCGCTTCAGCTTTTAGCGTTGGATCGTTTGGATTAGCGGCAAGGGCTGCAGCGGCTGCTCTATTTGCGCCACTAGCTGCTGCATATGCTGGCATACCAGATAAGTGAAATCCTAAATAATGATCAGCATACATCTGCGCTTGCTTACCAGTAGACATAACCTTCTCGCCATTTTCTTTAAAGAAGGCAGTTACTTCCGCAGACTCATCCTTGTTGCCAGTCTCCGCCGGCAGAGTGATTTCTTGAGCTTCTAGTTGAGAACCAACTGCATCCGCTGCAAATGTCGCACCCCAGTTAAGTAGGCCAGCAGCGATCACTAGAAAAACTGCTAGACCAAAACCAACAGCCGTAACAATCTTGTCAAAATATATGCGTTTCATTTTTCTCTCCAAAGATTAAGTTTTGCGTACTCGTTTTGAGTACAAGACAATTAATACTCCGAGTTGTAGATTTCTTTTGAAAAAAACTTGGGGCTAGCCCTTCACCAATTACGGTGAGTGCTAGCCCCAATTAAGAAGTGATCTAGTTAATGAATATCTTTATTGCAAACCATCTGGCCGTCTGCTCCAACCTCCATGTGAGCGCAGGGAACCCCCAGGCGATCAAATGCGGCATCGCCGAAATGCGTGCGAAAGGCCAGTGCTAAAAGAACCCGAATATTTGTATCTGCATCCGACTTTATGTTGAAGGCTTTGGCCGCTCGACTAATTGTATTTTCGATAACTTTCTCGGTATGTGAAGTCTCTCTTGCAATTGCGGAATTAGTCTTGCCTTCACAGAGCAATCCAAGAACTAATTGCTCAAAAGGATTGAGTTCTCGTCTGGTGATCGTTATATCTCTCGTCATCATGACCTCTCCATCTCCTTCAGTGTCCTCTCTTTCCTACTAGGTTACCAACCAGTAGTATGGGCAAATGTCTCAGATCACTAGCCGCCGAGAGGGCGCAATCCAGATCCTGTCCTTTAACCGCCCGGAAAAGATGAATGCGCTGACCCGTGAGATGTATGCGGGCTTAGCGAGCGGACTCAATGAAGCGGCAGGTGACTTCGGGGTTAGGGCAGTCGTGCTCACATCTGAGGGCGATCATTTCACTGCAGGTAATGACATCGCCGATTTTCTGGCCAATCCACCAACTAATGAAGATAGCGATGTTGCGCGTTTTCTGGGTTCGTTACTTGAGTTTCCAAAACCGCTAATTGCCGCAGTAAAGGGAAATGCCGTCGGAGTTGGAACAACTATGTTGCTCCATTGCGATGTTGTAGTAGCAGGACCAAGTGCGAAGTTTTCGATGCCATTTGCATCGCTCGGTTTGGTTCCGGAAGCGGGCTCGAGTTATCTCTTTCCACTATTAGTTGGATATCAACGCGCAGCCAAGATATTTATGACTGGCGAAAGTTTTGACGCCGATAGCGCACTCAATATGGGACTAGTTGCCTCTATTGCATCTGATCCTTTACGTGAGGCACTGGAAATCGCAACCCATATCTCAGAACAACCTCCACAAGCGATGATCAACACGAAGGCGCTGTTAAAGGCGAGCAAGCACGATGCCGTTGCCGCGGTTATGAAAGCAGAATTTGAACTCTTCTCTCTCGCCCTTCAATCCGAAGAAGCGATGGAAGCGTTTATGAACTTTATGGCTAAGAAGGGTAAGTAATGACAATCTCTGGAGATCTTTCAGGTAAGCGGATATTTATCACGGGGGGATCACGTGGTATCGGCCTAGCGATCGCCCTACGTGCAGCGCGCGATGGAGCATCCGTTGCAATCGCGGCCAAGACATCTGAACCCAATCCAAAGTTGCCCGGAACTATTCACTCAGCTGCGCAAGAGATTCGCGATGCCGGCGGAATAGCGCTGCCTATCCAATGTGATCTCAGAGATGAAGATCAGATCGCTGCTGCAGTAAATCAAGCGGCGCAAGAATTCGGTGGTATTGATATTTTGATCAATAACGCCAGCGCCATCAATCTAACGCCAACGGAAGCAACACCTGCCAAGCGTTTTGATCTGATGTTTGATGTAAATGTGCGCGGAACCTTCTTAACTTCACAAGCTGCGATCCCGCATCTTCGCGAATCTGCAAAGGCCGGGCGAAATCCTCACATTCTCACGCTCTCTCCACCACTTTCTATGAAGGCGAAATGGTTTCAGCACCACGTCGCCTACACGATGGCAAAGTACGGAATGTCGATGTGCGTGCTTGGCATGTCGGAAGAGTTCCGCAAAACTGGCATCGCTGTAAATGCTCTCTGGCCACGAACCGCAATCGACACCGCTGCCTTGCAGATGATTCCTGGCGTTGATACCGCTGCATGCAGAACTCCAGAGATTTTGGCTGATGCAGCCTATGTAATTCTCAACCGCGAATCTAAGGATTGCACTGGAAACTTCTTCGTAGATGATGAAGTTCTAGCATCTGTTGGCGTTACCGATCTTGAGAAGTATTCAGTAGTACCCGGAACAACGGACTTTCTTCTTGACTTCTTCCTCGATTAAAGAACACCAACAGGTACTGGCACTTCTCAGCGATAACCCAAAGTATTTAGAGATTTTCTCTACCTATGCGCCTGCCCATAAGTTTATAGAAGCAGTTGTAAAGCCCGAAGGTTTTAGCTTCTCGGTAAATGATGAAGATGGCTCGAGATTTTCCATGGCGCTTGGCTCAGATCCAGTTGTTTTTGATGGAGATGAGATTGCCACTTCGCGAGGACTGCAAATGGATTCACAGAGGTATAAAACGCAAGTTAGTTGGGATTTGTACTCTATCGATACCGAAAGTTTTCAAACTTTTGAACCAGCAATTGAATCTTCTGACTATTCAGAGATAGATAATTTTCTAAAGTCCCATGCCCGTAAATCCTCTGTATGGCCAGGTAATGAGGAAGTTCTCTTCTGGGGTGAAATCCGTGATCAAGGTCTTTTAGTTGCAACTGGCGCTCTTGTTCAATGGCGCACGGGGCAAGTCATGTTTGCATCAATTGCCACCCATTCGGATTATCGTTCCAAAGGTCTGGCCCAAAAACTTGTCTCACAAATGCTAGGTAATGCAAGTAGAAGTGGAATAACTCGCGTTGGTCTCGGGGTATTTGCTGAGAATGCAGCAGCAAAACGGGCATATGAGAAAGTTGGTTTTGCTTTAATTGGCGAATTCACTTCTTATCAAAAACTATCCCAATAACCTCTAGACTTAGCAAAAAATCGCGAAGGAATAAGATGCAATTAGAATTTAACGGAACCAATGTCATTGCCGAGGGCGAACGCTCCGGAAAGGCATCTTCGCTATTCTGGCCGTGGGCCGGGGCGAATGTTTCATTGCTGGCCCTCTCTTACGGTTCATTCTTTCTCGGTTTTGGTATCTCGTTCTGGCAGGCCACCTTTGCCGCGATTCTCGGTACAACGCTCTCTTTTCTGCTCGTTGGGTTTAGTTCTCTAGCTGGCAAGAAATCAAATGCTCCAACGATGGTTCTATCGCGCGCGGTCTTTGGCGTAAAGGGAAATATCGTTCCTGGTTTGATGTCCTATCTAGTCTTTGTTGGCTGGGAAACAGTTTTAGTTTCACTCGCGACTCTGGCAACCGGCACAATATTTATGCGAATCGGGGATATTGATCGTAACTTGGCGATGGTTATCGGATTCGTAGTTGCTGTATCCCTCACGATGTATGGTGGAGTGCTCGGTCACAAGGTAATTATGCGTCTGCAAAAGTACTTAACTTTGATTACCAGCGCAGCGACGCTTATCTATATCGCACTTACCTTAGATGAAGTCTCTTGGGATAAAGTTTCAGCACTTCCTTCGGGAAATGCCCAAGCCTTCATTGGCGCTCTAATATTTGGTATCACCGGCATTGGACTTGGCTGGGTTAATACAGCCGCGGATTACTCAAGGTATTTGCCAAGGACAACATCTAGTAAATCTGTCGTTGGTTGGACGGTTCTAGGCGCTTCAATAGTTCCAATTATTTTGGTTACTTACGGCGCCGCTCTCTCTGGCAGTGATCCAAAATTGAGCGAAGCAATTGCCATGGATCCAATTGGCGCGCTTACCGCCCTGCTTCCAACTTGGTATCTAGCCTTCTTCGCACTTATTGCAATTCTCGGACTTGTCGGTGGGGCAATTCTTGATCTGTACTCGTCTGGCTTAACACTTCTCGCAATTGGAATTCCCGTCAAGCGCCATATTGCTGCGCTTATTGATGGAGCAATTATGTTGGTGGGAAGTATCTATCTAGTCTGGAT
>JBIIUL010000059.1:0-6574 GCA_044340015.1 Candidatus Planktophila sp. | reverse complement strand
CGTCGTGGTCGTCCACTTGAAGATGTTGCACCTGCAGCAATTATCCGCGCTTCACAGATGACAGTTGGTGCCTAATGCCACGTTTAAAAGTAACTCAAATTAAATCTAAGGTCGGTAACAAACCTGAGATTCGCGAGACCTTGCGTTCACTTGGTCTAAAGCGCATCAACGATGTTGTCGTCAAAGAAGATCGTCCAGAAATTCGTGGCATGGTGTACGCAGCACGCCACTTGATCAAGGTTGAGGAGGTCGAATAAAGATGACGCTAAAACTTCATCACCTTCGTCCAGCCCCAGGTGCAAAGAAAGCTAAGACTCGTAAGGGTCGCGGTGAAGCATCAAAGGGTAAGACCGCCGGTCGCGGTGGCAAGGGAACACATGCACGTAACACTGTTCGCCCAGGTTTTGAGGGTGGCCAGCTTCCGTTGGTTATGCGTTTGCCTAAGCTTCGCGGCTTTAAGAACCCAGCACGTATTGAGTACCAAGCAGTTAACGTTGCAACAATTAACGATCTCTTCCCTAAAGGTGGAGATATCACTGTTGCAGATCTAATTGCAAAGGGCGCAGTACGCGATAGCTTGCCTGTAAAGGTTCTTGGCAATGGCGATATCGCCGTCAAGGTATCTGTAACAGCACATGCATTCTCAGCATCAGCAGTCGAAAAGATTGCTGCCGCTGGTGGTTCAACCAAGGTTCTCTAAGGTTTCTTAGAAAAATACTTAGCTAGTTTGATTTGATAGAGGGAGAAGATTGATGCTTTCAGCATTTGGAATGGCTTTTAAGACACCAGATCTGCGCAAGAAGATCTTCTTCACTCTTTCAATCATGGCTCTGTTCCGCTTCGGTTCAGTCGTCCCAACTCCTGGCGTTTCATACACAGCAGTTCAGACATGTCTTGACCAAGTTCAAACAGGTGGCCTCTTTGGTTTGATCAACTTGTTCTCTGGTGGAGCGCTAATTCAGCTCTCTGTCTTTGCACTCGGCATCATGCCTTACATCACCAGCTCGATCATTATTCAACTTCTTACAGTTGTTATTCCACGCTTTGAAACTCTTAAGAAAGAGGGACAATCTGGAACTGCGAAGTTAACTCAGTACACCCGCTATCTAACAATCGGTTTAGCAGTACTTCAATCAACAGGTTTGGTTGCAGTTGCTCGTACACCAGGTCGTTTGATCTCAGGCTGTAACGAAGCGATCATCCCTGATACTTCATGGCAGCGCATAGCAACGATGATTATCGTTATGACAGCCGGAACATCAGTAATCATGTGGCTCGGTGAGCTCATCACTGATCGCGGTATCGGTAACGGTATGTCTATCTTGATCTTTACATCTATCGCAGCAAGCTTCCCTGGACAACTTTGGAGCATCCGCGTTCAAAAGGGTCTCTTCGCATTCCTAGTTGTTCTCGCGGTCGGAATTGCAGTTGTTGCAGCAGTTGTATTCGTTGAGCAAGCGCAACGTCGAATTCCTGTTCAGTATGCAAAGCGCATGGTTGGACGTCAGGCTTACGGCGGAACCAGCACATACATTCCTATCAAGGTAAACCAGGCTGGCGTCATCCCAGTTATCTTCGCTTCATCACTTCTCTACATTCCATCTTTGATCGTTAACTTCACAAATAGCCAAGCGGGTTGGGCTATCTGGGTATCTCGTAACCTCGTAAATGGCGATAACGTCTTTTACGTAACCGCTTACTCAGCTTTGATTATCTTCTTCACATACTTCTATGTAGCGATCACCTTTAATCCAGATGAAGTTGCAGACAATATGAAGAAGTACGGTGGGTTTATCCCAGGCATCCGTGCCGGTCGCCCAACTTCTGAATACTTGCAATACGTTCTCTCACGCATCACAGCGCCAGGTTCGCTATATCTAGCACTCGTTGCGATTATTCCAATCGGTGCGTTGATCATTTTCGGCGCAACTCAGAACTTCCCATTCGGCGGAACTGCGATCCTGATCGTTGTCGGCGTTGGTCTTGACACTGCAAAGCAGATCGAAAGCCAGTTGCAACAGCGTTCATATGAGGGGTTCTTGCGCTAATGCGTTTAATCCTGGTTGGACCACCAGGTGCTGGTAAAGGAACACAAGCTCAATTCCTATCTGCGCACTATTCAATTCCGCATATTTCAACTGGCGATATCTTCCGCGCTAATTTGAAAGCTGGAACTGAACTAGGAAACCAAGCGAAAGCATTTATGGATCGCGGCGAACTAGTTCCTGATTCCGTTACAAACGATATGGTCAAAGATCGCTTAACTCATGACGATGTCGCCAACGGATTTCTTTTAGATGGCTACCCACGCAATGTCGCACAAGCCGAAGTTCTGCGCGCATTTCTTGCAGAAGCTAAGACTCCGCTGCAGGCGGCGCTAGAACTTTCTATCGCATCGGATGAGATCATCAAGCGTTTATCTTCTCGTCGCACCTGTCGCGGATGCGGTGCATCCAATGAAGCAGGAGCGACCAACTGTTCTTCTTGCAACGGCAGCGATCTCTACCAACGCGAAGACGATAAAGAAGAAGTTATTGCACGCCGCCTTGAAGTCTATGAAGAGCAGACAGCTCCAATTATCTCTTTCTACCGCTCTGAAGGTTTGTTAATCACAATCCCAGCGGTCGGAACCGTTGCTGAAATCACCGAGAATGCGATCACCGCGCTCGGTCGCCTATCCTGATAAAAGATTATATATAAAGTACTTTCATGGCGATTCAGATAAAAACCCTTGATCAATTAAAGATAATGCGTCGCGCTGGTTTAGTCGTCGCCGAAATACACCAAGCGATACGCGCTGCAATCAAGCCAGGGATGACGACTAGCGCACTCGATGCAGTTGCGGCTGCTTGTATTAAACGAAATGGCGCAACTTCCAACTTCCTTAACTATCATGGCTTTCCGGCAACAATCTGTGTCTCGATAAATGAAGAGATCGTTCATGGAATTCCGAGCGATCGCATAATCAATGACGGCGATTTAGTTTCCGTAGATTGCGGCGCAATTATCGATGGTTGGCATGGCGATGCGGCGTTCTCAATCGTTGTTGGAGCAGTTGATCCACAAGACCAAAAACTTATGGATGTATGCGAAGAGTCGATGTGGCGCGGAATCGCTGCAGGTAAGTTAGGAGCACGCCTTACCGATATCAGCGCAGCGATTGAAAGTTACATTGATTCACAAGGAAAGTACGGAATCCTGCAAGAGTACGGCGGCCATGGCATCGGTACAGAGATGCATCAGGAGCCACACGTTTTAAATTTTGGTAAAGGTGGAAACGGCCCAGAGTTAATTGCGGGAATTGTGCTAGCAATCGAACCGATGATCACTCGCGGAACACATAAGACAAAAGTTCTAGGCGATGACTGGACAGTTATTTCACAAGATAAATCTCGTGGTGCGCACTTCGAACATTCATATGCACTCTTGCCAGATGGAAAGCCTTTTGTTTTAACAGCGTTAGATGGGGGACGGGCAAAACTTGCCTCTCTCGGCGTTGCA
Source organism: Candidatus Planktophila sp. (assembly GCA_044340015.1). GTDB lineage: Bacteria > Actinomycetota > Actinomycetes > Nanopelagicales > Nanopelagicaceae > Planktophila. The sequence goes on along the minus strand of JBIIUL010000059.1, from coordinate 3,073 downwards.
GTTTCTGACCTTCTCTCCTAACGCTCAAGGCTCTAAAAGAAGTGTCTGACCTCACAAATTAGTAGTAAAACGTTACCCAAATCCCTTTACCTGACTAGCCAGTAGCGAATAACCTTTCTCAAACCCCATCCCTCGTGGGCATACTCTTAAAGGAGAGTCTTGATGTTAAAAAAGAAATTTGCCGGTGCACTAGTTGCATCATTGGCGCTTTCAGCACTCGCAACAGTTGCTCCAAATGCAAATGCGGCCGCTCCAAAGGCTGCAGCAATTGCAAAGGCCGGCGATGACTGCGTTAAAGCAGGCCGCATAGCAAAAGGTCGCGGAGTCGAAGGCTCTGACCTAACATGTTTAGTCGTTTCAACAGGCACACTTAAGGGCCAGTTGAAGTGGTGGTACAAGGAAGTGAAACCACTTTCAAAGCTTGAATGGGTTTCATCTTCAGGCGTTGGTGGCGGTTACGGCACCACTGCAATCGCATTTGCTGATGCAATGAAGGCAGAAGGCATGCTCAGCGATTACACAGTTGCTTATAAGCCAGGTGGATCCGGAACTGTTGGTCTTGGATACTTCCTAGATCAAAAGGGTAAAGATCATGCATTTATTACCGGTTTTGCGATGGTTGCAGGCGTTGCGTCTACAAAGTCAAAGCTACTCCAAGCAGATGCAAAGGCGATCTCCGGTTTGATGCGCGAATACGAAGCAATCGTTGTTCCTACATCTTCGAAGTACAAGACAATTAATCAGCTTCTTGAAGATATCGTTGCAAATCCTAAGCTTCCTATCGCAGGTGGATCAAAGGGAACTGTCGACCATGTATTCATGGGTCTGCTAGTTGAAAAAGCAGGTGGAGATGCAACCAAGATGAACTACGTTCCATATGCTGGTGGTGGAGAAGTAACAACTTCTGTACTCAGCGGACAGACAGTAGCTGGTGTTTCAGGAACATCTGAATTCGCTTCATTTGTAAAGGCTGGAAAGCTTCGCGTTCTAGCCCTTTCATCTCCAAAGCGTTTGAAGTCAATCAAGGGTCAAACTTTGACTGCTCAAGGAATCAACTTTGTATTCGGTAACTGGCGTGGAGTTCTAGCCCCAGCATCACTTACTGAAGCAGAGCGCGTTAACTGGCTTAAGGCTGTAGACGTAACTCGCGCAGGCAATGCTTGGAAGGCAACTTTGGTTGCCAATGACTGGCAGAACCAAACAGATTACGGCAAGGATTTCGAAGCATTCCTAGCCTCACAAAAGAAGGACGTCACAGCCACACTAGTTTCACTAGGTTTGGCATAAGTCCTCTTGAAATCTAAGAAAATTGGGGGAGAGCTCGCCTTTGCGAGCTCTCTCCTAATTCTTGGTTTAGTCGTTCTCTACGACACATCCAAGATGTTAGTTCCACCGGGATCTGGAACCGTTGGTCCGCAAATTTTTCCTTACGTAGTAAGTGGATTTGTTATCTTCATTTCCCTTGGATTGTTCTTTCAGATTTTCCGCGGAAATCTTGGCGTGCCTGAAGGCACCGAGTTCGGCGAGATAGTTGAAAAGACTGACTTTAAATCATTAGCCATGGTCGCTGGCTCGATGCTGACCTACCCACTTTTAATTGAGCGCGCTGGATTTATCATCGCAACCACAGTTGCCTTCTTTGGCGTTGCTTACGCATATGGTGCAAAAAACTTACTCAAGAATTTACTTATCTCAGTCATCTTCTCCTTCATCGTTTATTTTTCATTTTCTAAAGGGCTAAATGTCGGCCTTCCAGCAGGAATCCTGGGGATCTTTGAATGAGTAGTTTTAACTCACTTATGGAGGGCTTCGCCGCAGCCCTTACTTTAAATAATCTACTTTTCGGTCTTCTCGGAACAATTCTCGGAACGCTTGTGGGCGTTCTTCCCGGTATTGGGCCTGCACTTGCCATTGCACTTTTATTACCAATTACCTATTCGGTAAGCCCAGCTTCAGCGCTGATTATGTTCGCCGCTATTTACTACGGCGCCATGTATGGCGGATCTACAACTTCAATTTTACTAAATACTCCAGGTGAATCCGGTTCGGTAATAACTGCGCTCGAAGGTCACCAAATGGCTAAGCGCGGACGTGCTGGTTCTGCACTTGCAACCGCTGCAATCGGTTCATTTATCGCTGGCACAATCGCAACTTTGATTTTGGCATTTACCGCTCCATCGCTAGCCGAATGGGCCTTTAAAGTTACCGCGGCAGATTTCTTTGCCTTGATGTTGATCGCCTTCACAACTGTCGGAACGCTCTTGGGCAATTCAATGTTGCGCGGTATGGCCTCCCTCGGAGTTGGTCTAGTTATTGGCCTAGTTGGTTCTGATCTGCAATCTGGTGCGGTGCGCTTAACATTTGGAAGCCTGCAAGCGATTGATGGCATTGAAACAGTTACCGTAATCGTTTCACTATTTGCACTTGGTGAGGCTTTGTATATCGCAGGTCGTGCCAAGGCAACCGGTTGGTCGATTATTCCAATGAAGGGCAAGGCGATTATGTCTCGCCAAGACCTCAAGCGTTCTTGGCGTCCTTGGCTTCGCGGAACAGCAATTGGTTTTCCATTAGGCGTTATTCCAGCTGGTGGTTCTGAAGTACCAACATTTTTAAGTTATGCCGCAGAGAAATCTTTATCTAAGAATAAAGAAGAGTTTGGTCATGGCGCGATTGAAGGCGTTGCAGGCCCAGAAGCTGCTAACAATGCAAATGCCGCGGGTGCTCTTGTTCCACTTCTAGCACTTGGACTTCCGACATCAGCAACTGCTGCGGTGATTCTGGTTGCTCTTCAAACTTACAACATTCAACCTGGTCCACTTCTATTTACAACAAACCCAGAAATTGTCTGGACCTTAATCGCATCTCTCTTTATTGGTAATACCTTGCTGTTGGCGCTCAACTTGCCGCTGGTGCGCGTATGGGCAAAACTCCTTAATATTCCACGCCCGTATCTCTTCTCTGGAATTACCGCATTCGCACTTATGGGCGCATACGTTGCCAACAATGCGATATTTGATCTTTGGATAGCTTTGGGCGTTGGCGTGATTGGTTTTGCATTCCGTCGTTTCGGAGT
>JBIIUL010000058.1:0-6849 GCA_044340015.1 Candidatus Planktophila sp. | reverse complement strand
GCCAAGGTCTCCACCGCTGGAGATGCGCAGATCGAGGCCGCCCTAGCTGCCGCCCACCGCGCCGCACCTGCCTGGGCCAAGACCGCGCCCCGCGTGCGCGCCGAAATGCTCCGCAAAGCATTTGAGTTAATGATTCAAGAAGCAGATTATTTAGCTGAGTTAATTTCGAAAGAGAACGGTAAAGCGATTACCGATGCGAAAGGCGAAGTTGCCTACGCCGCAGAATTCTTCCGTTGGTTCTCTGAAGAAGCGGTACGTATCGCAGGAGATTTCCGCATGTCACCAAGTGGCGATAAGCGAATTTTAGTTACACATCAACCGGTTGGTCTCTCACTATTAATTACTCCTTGGAACTTCCCAGCTGGAATGGCGACTCGCAAAATTGGTCCAGCAATTGCTGCAGGCTGCACAATGATTTTAAAGCCAGCAGGTGAAACACCTCTTACCGCGCTCGCCATCGTGGACATTCTTGATCGCGCTGGAGTTCCAAAGGGTGTTGTCAATTTAATTCTTCCAACACCAACCGGCCCTGCCATCGCCAAGATGTTGCATGATCCACGCGTTAAGAATCTTTCATTTACTGGCTCAACTGAGGTTGGTCGCATCATTCTTAAAGAAGCTGCCGATAACGTAATTCGTTGCTCTATGGAGCTCGGCGGAAATGCACCGTTTGTTGTTATGGATGATGCCAATATTGATGAAGCAATTAAAGGTTTGATGTTGGCAAAGATGCGCAATGGTGGTGCTGCCTGCACTGCTGCAAACCGTATTTATGTACAGAGAAAAGTTGCCGCAGAATTTACTCAAAAGTTTGCCGCAGCAATGGGCGCATTTGTTATGGGACGCGGTCGCGATGCCGGTGTACAACTTGGCGCAAGTGTTTCAATTAAAGAACGTAACAAGATTGCAGAGCTAGTTGATAACTCAGTAAAAGCCGGAGCTAAGGTATTAACAGGCGGCAAGACCCCTGATGGTCCAGGCGCTTTCTATCCTGCAACAGTTCTAGAAGTAGAAAAAACAGCGGAGATTCTTAACCACGAAGTCTTCGGTCCAGTTGCGCCAATAGTTATCTTTGATACCGATGCTGAGGCGATTGAACTCGCAAATAGCACTGACTTCGGACTTATTAGCTACGTTTACTCTGAAGATCTAAAGCGTGCGATCCAGATCTCTGAGGCGCTTGAATCCGGAATGGTTGCAATTAACCGCGGAATGATTTCAGATCCAGCAGCGCCATTCGGTGGAGTTAAGCAGAGCGGTCTCGGTCGCGAAGGCGGCTTCGATGGTATCCACGAATTCCTCGAGACGAAATACATCGGCGTCGAAATCTAACTTTCTGCCTGATAACGCCAGCGGAGGATGAGGGATTTACCCTCTCCAACCTGGTTAATTCCCCTTAACGCGAATGATCAAGGTGCCCAGGTTCCGTAGTATTTCTCGACCAGTGGATCCCAAGCGTTGTTATCAAGGTTAAATACCTCTTTCATGACCAGGCGATATGTCTCTTCTGAGATTCCGGTCTGGTTATTGAAATTGGGACCGAGTCCTTCTAACTTACTTCCAGCAAATGAAAATGCGCTGGCTAAATCCTTTGTAGTAGCTGCAAGATACTCAGCAGCAAGCATTCCTGCTGTGTAGTTGCAATTTCTCGGATGATTGTTTGACATTAACATTTCTAGAATTTTCGCATCACCGCAACCCTGATACGTTGCATCGGTGTACAGGTAAATATCGCGGGCTTCTATGTAAGAGATACCGTGATACTTTGCATAGCCAGCAATTTTCAATAATTCCGCGAATCCCTCACGGATCCAAGCGGGGTAAAAACTTACGTTTTTTCTGTTGCCCTCGGCAAAATCTATCTGTGCTTGATGGGCTAATTCATGGATCATGACTGAGGTTGCTACAAACTGAACTTGTTTTGAGGGGAATGGAATCTCTTTATCTCCAGATCTGATCCAATCAGCAGTATTTTTCAAGTTCAAGAACAAGATACCTTCGCCGCACGCGCCACCACCAGACCAGGTCGCGTTATAACACCAGCTATTTTTTGGCATGTAATTGTTTAGCCAGTCAAACCCCCAGCCAATGTAGATGGTCGAATCTTTCTTTATATCGAAGCCCATTTTTGCAAACAACTCTAAAGATATATTTGTTAGATCAACTTGCTGTCTGGCCCAATCAGAATCCTTTCGGGCTGGCTCTATTTCAATCTTCACCTTTGTTTTACTTGTCGTTGAGCTTTTCCAGATTTCTTCAAATAACGCTTGAACGACAAGCGCCTCATTCGGAACTACTTTTTTTGGTGATGGTGAGGCGCTAGGTGAAGCACTAGCACTAGGAGTTGGTGTTGGTGAAGGTTTAGGTGTTGCTGGCGTTCGCACGTTGAATTTATTCCAGGTTAACTTCTTACCTTTTTTCACACACTTAAACTGTGCACCTTTTACAACAATTACTTGACCTGCCGTCTTGCAACTTGCTCCAGCTGTAACCGCAGCTTCTGCGCTAGAAAGTGGAAAAATAGAAAAAAATAGCGCAGTTGCTGGGACCAGCAGACGCAGCTTCAGTTTCATCCCTTAGGTTAGCGCGCCATAAGAAATGACTACAAGGAAGAAACCAACAATAACTTCAATTTTTTCCTCCACGACCGATCAAGGCTGACCAACTAATCAGGGTGCCCATTTCTCTAAGTAACTCTCGACCGTCGGATGCCACTTATCGATCTCTAGATTGAAAACCTCTTGCATGACACTTCGGTAGGTTTCGTTGGAGATGCCTTTTCTCTCTTGGTCAAATTTAGGGCCCTGGCCTGCAATCTTGCTTGAGGCAAATGTAAAAGTCGATTGAACATTATTAGTTGCTGCAACTAGATGCTCTGAAGCCAAGAAGCCACCAACAGAATTACACCGACGTTCATCGTTATCTGACATAAGCAGTTCCATAAGTTTGGCATTGCCGCAACCAGTGAACATTGCTCCGTGGTAGAGGTATAAATCTCGAACTTCGGTGTATGTCAGTCCGTAATACTTCGCATACACAGCTATCTTCAACAACTCGGGGGAACCCTCCCTTATCCATGAAGGGTAGAAGCTCACAGTTTTTTCATTACTCTCTGAGAAATCGCGTTGAGCTTGGTGTGCTAATTCATGTGTGGTTACAGAAGTAGCGACAAAACGAACTACGGGAGTCGGAAATGGCACCTCGATATCACCCGAACGAATCCAGTCCGCGGTGTGTTTAAGATTTAGAAAGAGGATTCCCTCTCCGCATGAACCCCCACCAGACCATGTGGCGTTATAACACCAGCTATTTCTTGGCACGTAGTTGTTGAGCCAGTCAAAACCCCAACCAATGTAAATTGTCGATTCAGTCTTGATTTCAAAACCTAACTTAGCTAAGAATTCTAAAGAAAGATCAATCAACTCAGATTGTTCTTTCGCCCAAACCGAATTTGCTCGTGCTGGCTCAATTACAACCTTGTATTTGGTCTTGCTCTTAACATCTCGCTTCCAAACTTCATCCAATAAAGTTTGAACAACTAACGCCTGGCTCGGAACATCTGGTCGCTTTAAAGGATTTGCCGTTGCACTCGGTGAAGCACTAGGCGTTGGAACCGGCGTCGCACTAGGCGTTGGCGTCGGTGTTGCTTTCGTGCTCTGGGTGAATTTACTCCAGGTTAACTTCTTACCTTTTTTCACACACTTAAACTGAGTGCCTTTTACAACAATTATTTGACCTGACTTCTTGCAACTTGCGCCAGCCGTAACTGCAGCTTCTGCGCTAGTAAGTGGAAAAAGAGAAAGCAATAGCGCAATCGCCGGGACCAGAAGACGCCACTTTTGTCTCATCCCTTAGATTAACGCGCCATAAGAAATGACTACAAGGAAGAAACCGGCAATAACTTGAATTGTCGCCGCAATTGCTGGCGCTCGTTCGACCACAAAGCGTGCAGTGCTACGCGAATCGACCATGCTTTCGCCATATCGATAGAGACTCTCGATCAAACGCCCCGCAAAGATCAGCACCAGTGTCATTCCAACCCCATATGAAGCAACCAGCAATATGCCATACCAAGCAGATCCCAGGGCAGCTGTTCCCACAAGAACAGTGAGGGCTGTAGGTGTTGGAACCATGCCGCCAACCACTCCAAGCAATGCGATTCGCCCACCACTTACTCCATCATCATGGTGATGATGATGTTCGTGTGCATGGCGATGTTCCTGCGCATGTTTGATGAATTTAGCTAGATAAAAAGCTCCAATGGCGATGATTAGCGTGCCAGAGATGATTCCAAGGATTGGAATTGTTCTTTGTGGAACTAAGTTAGAACCAAAGATAAACAAGCCGCCCAAGATAAAAACGCCCAATGTGTGTGTAGCGCCCATCGTTACACCTAATCGGTAAATCTCACGGCGACGTCCATGTTCTGCCAGCGCAAGAACTGCCATGATCGACTTTCCATGGCCTGGGGCAACCGAATGAAATGCGCCCAAGATAAAGGCCAAGATTGATCCGATCAACACAATTACAGGAGTTGGATCAAGACTTCTGAAATATCTATCAGATAACTTAGTGATCCAAGAACGCGAATCATCTCTGTTTGATTCGATGAATTCTTTTCGGCTCTCTGTTACAACTATTGGCTCACTTACCTCTTCTTCTCCTTCGTTCTCACTTACCTCTTCAACATCTTCTTTAACTACTTCCTCTGCAATTTCAGTCTCTGCAACCGCTGGAAATTCAAGAGTGAACTGGGCCTCTAATTGAGCAAATAGAGTTGGAATCGCGCTGTAGTCAGTGAGATCTTTTGATGGCGAAGTCCCTTTACCTAAGTTAAATTCACGATGTCCGTCGATTCCTGAATAGTTTAGGTCTTGCCATGAAAACTCAACGACATCATAGAAACGCACCTCGGTTTCAAACTGGCACCAGATCCATGCGCCGGCTCCGGTTTGAACTACATTCTCAAGTGCAATAGATGCACGCAGTTGTAGCGGTACATCAAAATCACCTGTAGACAACTTTAGATTCTGAACAGCGCTCAAGCACTCGTTATTGGCGTATGCAGTGAGATCGCCATTTAATTTTGCTATCTCTGAGAACGAAAATTGCTGGCTCTTTGCTATGTAGTAATCAAGAAACAGTTGCTGCCCCTGACTTCGAATGTTTGCGGCAGTATCGATATAGAGAACCAAATCGGGATGCGCGCTCGCTGGTGTCGGTGCAGAGAGGGTAAGCACCACGATTAAGGTGGCCCAAAACCTCTTGAGCGAACTCATAGCCGAAAGACTAGGGGCGCCTTCGGGTAAGCATCATCCAATTTTGGGTAGGTAATTTCTTCGAGCGGAGGATGAGGGATTTGAACCCTCGAAAGGTTGCCCTTTACACGCTTTCCAAGCGTGCGCACTCGGCCGCTATGCGAATCCTCCTGGCGGGATCGCTCCCGACTGGCTAAGGGTATAGGTGTAACAACTATCCTTACGCCAGATCCCTCACGCGGCATTACCGCGCTGAACTCCCCCAGGGTAGGAATACAGCAAGGGTAGGCGCGCTCTGATGGGTGCGTGAGGGGTCCCTTAAGTATTGTGAAGTCTGCATTGCTTGTGAATTATTGGAAGCCGAGATGAGAGGAGTGAATATGTCACTCGCGTTGTATCGCAAGTATCGACCATCTGTATTTGCAGATGTAATCGGACAAGAACATGTAACTGTTCCACTCTCTAACGCACTTACTTCCGGAAAAACACATCACGCATATTTATTTAGCGGACCACGTGGTTGCGGAAAAACTTCTAGCGCTCGCATTATGGCGCGCTCACTTAACTGCGAACAAGGCCCAACGCCAACTCCTTGTGGCCTATGCCAATCTTGTAAAGATTTAGTTGCAAACGGTCCGGGTTCACTCGATGTTATTGAACTCGATGCCGCCACCCACGGTTTAGTTGACGATGCCCGCGATCTGCGCGATAAAGCATTCTTTGCACCAGTGCAAAGTAAGTTCAAGATTTACATCATCGATGAAGCGCACCAGCTTGGACCAGGTGCAGCCAACGCGCTTCTCAAAGTTGTTGAAGAACCACCTCCCCACGTAATTTTTATCTTTGCTACAACCGAACCAGAAAAATTGATTTCAACTATTCGTTCACGTACTCACCACTATCCATTCCGATTAGTTCCACCTGGAATCTTGGCTGAGCACCTCGAAAAGATTTGTAAAGAAGAAGGTGTAACTGTTGCTAAAGGCGTTATTCCACTAGTTGTTCGCGCTAGCGGTGGCTCAGTACGTGATGCTTTATCTGTACTTGGCCAACTGCTGGCAGGTGCTGGCCCAGATGGAGTTAGCTATGAAATCGCGATCCAACTTCTCGGCTTCACCGACGGTGCACTGCTTGACGATGCCGTTGATGCACTCGCCGCCCGAGATGGCGCAACGCTATTTAAAACAGTTGATCGCGTAATCGAATCCGGCCACGATCCACGTCGCTTCGCTGGTGATTTACTCGAACGTCTGCGAGATCTAATGATCGTTGATGCACTTGAAGCAACCAATGCAAATTCAATCTTGCGCGGACTTCCTGATGATCAACTAGAGCGCATGCGCAAACAAGCCGCCAACATTGGCGCCGCCAACTTATCTCGCTCTGCAGATATTGCATCAGAAGGTTTAACTCAGATGCGCGGTGCAACAGCGCCACGTTTAATTCTCGAACTTATCTGCGGCCGCATGCTTCTGCCCGGCGGCGACAACTCCGAAGCCGGATTACTTTCTCGCATCGAACGCCTCGAACGAGTCGAAAACATCGCAACCCCCGCACCAATTACCCCCGCACCAGTTGCTGCACCAGCAAA
>JBIIUL010000057.1:0-7154 GCA_044340015.1 Candidatus Planktophila sp. | reverse complement strand
CAATATTCCTGATGCAATTGCGATAAAAGAAAATGCCCAGATCCGTTGGAGATTGTGTTCGTTTTTAGTTGAAAGATAGATGCGGGTAAGGGCTACAAAATAAGGTGCAATTGTTGCGAATAAAACTGATGCCTTTACATCAGCTCCACGCTCATTTAAAAGATCAATCGCCCAGGCAGAGAGCGAGATTTCCATAGTTATCGTCATGAAGGCAAAGAGAAGGATTGCAATCATCGAGTAGTCCCAGACGATTTTGCTCTCATTATGAGCAGGTTCTGGGCGAGCCTCTAATTCAGGGACAATCTTTAACGCAACCAACCCAATAAGCACGGCAGTTGTTGCAACAGTTGCGCGCCAAGGGATATCTGCTTGAGTTGTTATGCCAATAACAGTTGGTGAAACCGAGGCCATAAAGAGACCCACCCCGGTAGACCGGAACATATTCTTCATCGCCGTCTTTGAGTGCGCGCCCAAAATCGCAGTTGTGGTGTTACCCGCAATAACTGAACCAGTCGCAGTCAGGATCACGGCAGGAACTGAGAAATAGATATTTGGGCTCAGGCAATAGACCAGTGAACCAATAATCAATAGCGCCCAACCAAAGCGAATAGTTTGATGGGCCGGCCGGCGATGGCCATGGCCCAGCAATATAAATGAGATAAAGACCAGCGCGGCCGCCCAGCCGATGTTATGCCAGCTAGCTACGACTCGAGTTAAATCAAAGTCACGTTTGATTAATTGAATTGAGAATCCAAGTGAACCCATTAGATATGAGCTCATCGCATTTAAGGTCACCAAGCGATGCACCAACTTGCGCGGCAGGGCTTGTGGCAATTGCTTCTCCTAAAGTTACGAAGTCGCTATCTTATCTTTGCAAAGCCACTGCAAATGTAAAAAACACTAAATTGAACTGTTTAATAAAAAAGCCCCGCTGAAATTAATCAGCGGGGCTTTTTAACGGGGTGGTTTAAAGGCTTATGAACAACCTGATGTGTTGCCGCAGCCTTCGCATACGAAACATGCACCTGACATACGCATCTTCACGCCACATGTCATACAGAGCGGTGCATCTGATTTGATTCCCATTGATTCAAGGAGATCAGACGATGAACCGATTGCTCGATCAAGTGGTGCTGGTTCGATCTTTACCTCAACTGCTTTTGGTGTTGGAACAGCCACAGGAGCCGCCGCAACCACATTTACTTTTGGGGTATCAGCACTCGCAGGCGCTGCATCTTGTGTGTACTCGCCTGTTTCTAGCGCACGTGCACGCTCTGAGGATGTAAACAACCCCATCGCTGAACGTTGCTCGAATGGTAAGTAATCAAGTGCCAGGCGACGGAAGATGTAATCCATCATGGACTGTGCCATGCGGATATCTGCATCATCTGTCATACCTGCTGGCTCGAAGCGCAAGTTTGTGAACTTCTCAACGAATGTTTCTAGTGGAACGCCGTACTGGAGTCCGATTGAAACTGCGATTGAGAATGCATCCATTACACCGGCCAACGTAGAACCCTGCTTGCCAAGCTTTAGGAATACTTCACCAAGTGCGCCGTCAGCGTAAGCACCTGAGGTCATGTAACCCTCGGCACCGCCAACAGAGAATGATGTTGTAGTTGATGGACGTGACTTTGGAAGACGCTTACGAACTGGCGCTGCTGCAGCTTCTACAGGAGCATCCTTCTTCTTAGCCTTTCCATCAGAAAGTGGCTGACCAACCTTGCAGTTATCACGGTAGACAGCAAGTGCCTTAATACCCATACGCCATGCTTCAAGGTGAACTTCTTCAACTTCTTCAACAGTTGCATCCTCTGGGAGGTTAACTGTCTTTGAAATCGCACCTGAAAGGAATGGCTGGCAAGCAGCCATCATGCGTACGTGGCCCATTGGAGCAATTGAGCGCGCACCTAGTGCACAGTCAAATACTTCGTAGTGCTCTTGCTTAAGTCCTGGAGCATCGATTACGTGGCCATTAGCAGCGATAAATTCGACGATCGCTTCGATTGTCTCTTCGTTGTAACCGAGCTTACGTAGAGCTGCTGGAACTGTCTGGTTAACGATCTGCATTGAACCGCCACCGACGAGCTTCTTGAACTTAACCAATGAGAAGTCAGGTTCGATACCAGTTGTATCGCAATCCATCATCAAACCGATTGTTCCGGTTGGTGCAAGCACAGAGATCTGTGCGTTACGCCATCCGTTTTTATCGCCAGTTGATAGACATGCATCCCATGCCTTATTTGCTTCAGTCCAGACATCCATATCAAGAGTTGTCATTGACTTAGCAGCAGATGATGCTGCTGCATGCTTGCGCATTACGCGAGCATGAGGCTGAGCGTTCTGTGCGAAACCATCGTATGCACCAACAATGCCAGCGAGTTCTGCTGAGCGCTTGTAAGTAATACCTGACATAAGTGAAGTGATCGCACCGGCTAGAGCACGTCCACCTTCTGAGTCATATGCAAGACCTGATGCCATAAGAAGTGCGCCGAGGTTTGCATATCCGATTCCGAGCTGACGGTAAGCGCGAGTTGTAACGCCGATCGCTTCAGTTGGGAAATCTGCGAAACAGATTGAGATATCCATTGCAGTGATGATCATTTCGGCTGCGCGAGCAAATGTCTTTGCATCGAATGATCCATCATCCTTTAGGAACTTCATCAAGTTAAGTGAAGCCAAGTTACATGATGAGTTATCTAGTGACATGTACTCGGAGCAAGGGTTTGACGCATTGATGCGACCTGTCTCTGGAGTTGTGTGCCAATCATTGATGGTGTCATCAAATTGAACTCCAGGATCAGCGCATGCCCATGCGGCTTGTGCGATCTTTGTAAAGAGCTCGCGCGCATCAACTGTGTCGATAACTTCGCCAGTTGAGCGAGCTGTTAGGCCAAACTTTTCTCCATTTTCAACCGCTTGCATGAACTTATCTGAAAGGCGGACTGAGTTGTTTGCGTTCTGATACTGAACCGACGAAACGTCCTTCCCCCCTAAATCCATGTCGAAACCAGCATCACGGAGTGCGCGAATCTTGTCTTCTTCATTGACCTTGGTTGCGATGAATTCTTCGATATCTGGGTGATCAACATCTAGAACGACCATCTTGGCTGCGCGACGGGTTGCGCCACCAGATTTGATTGTTCCTGCAGATGCATCTGCACCACGCATAAATGAAACTGGGCCAGAAGCTGTTCCACCGGACTTTAGAAGTTCCTTTGAAGAACGGATACGTGACAAGTTAAGTCCTGCACCTGATCCACCCTTGAAGATCATTCCTTCTTCGCGGTACCAGTTAAGGATGCTATCCATCGTGTCATCAACCGACAAGATGAAGCATGCGCTTACTTGCTGAGGTGCTGCTGTTCCGACGTTAAACCAAACTGGTGAGTTAAAGGAGAAGATCTGGTGCAAGAGCATATGTGTTAGCTCGTGCTCAAAGATCTCTGCATCTTTATCAGTTGCAAAGTAACCAAATTCTTTTCCTGCTTTTGTGTATGTAAGAACTACGCGATCGATGACCTGCTTAAGAGACCACTCGCGATTTTCTGCTCCTACTGCCCCACGGAAGTATTTGGTAGTAACGATTGTTGAAGCATTTACTGACCAGAAATCTGGATATTCAACCCCACGTTGTTCGAAGACTGTCTCGCCTGTCTTCCAGTTAGCCTGGACTACATCGCGACGCTCCCACTTAACTTCGTCGTAAGGGTGGATCCCTTCATTGGTGTAAATGCGTTCCATTGAAAGACCTTTACCGGTCTTGCCTTTGGATGGTCGATTGATGACCGTATCTGACATCTTTTATTTTCCCGTCTTCTAATTAATTTATTGTTTTATTTAACTTGTACTGATTTTTGCGATGGGGCGTCGCTTTTTTCATTTACTGCATTTACTTGGGAAGTTGCGCTAGCTGGTTTTGCTCCAACTGCGTTTGCGCTATGGGAATTCGCGCTCGAAGGCACAGCTCGCAGTAACGCGATCTCGCCTTCGAAATCTTCAAGGGAGGCAAAGTTACGGTATACCGAGGCATATCGCAGGTAAGCCACCTCATCGAGTTCGCGAAGTGGCGCAAGGATTGCCAAGCCCACTTCTTGAGCTTCGATTTCAGCTTTGCCAGTGCGGCGAAGGGTTTCCTCAACGCGCTGGGCCAAGAGGACTAGATCATCTTCGCCGACTGGGCGACCTTGGCAGGCTTTACGTACGCCGACCAAAACTTTTTCGCGAGCAAATGGCTCGGTTGCACCAGATCGCTTAATAATGTTGAGGAGTGCGACCTCTTGAGTTGAGAAGCGCTCGCCACATTGTGGGCATTCGCGGCGACGGCGGATCTGAGTGCCATCTTCGACCGGACGAGAGTCAACGACGCGAGAATCATCGTGGCTGCAGAACGGGCAAATCATCTCGGCGTGTCTCCCTTCGAAATACTAGATATTCCCAAATTTAGCTGTATTGGTGAACCGCTGAAACTACCGTAAAAACACTACTTATGGAAGTTTTCTTCGTTTCGACCCCTACATATAGTGGGAACTATAAAGCAAATCTTGAGAGTTTTCCTGATGAGTACGCATTAGCCCAAGTTAGGGCGTGTCGGGCCTTTAGCGAAGCGGGATACGTACCTTCTGGCCTGCCTGGAGCTCAGCCGTTGCCAGCGAGTTAACAGAGGCGATCTCATCTACGAGCGAGCGCAGATCTCCGCCATCTGCCATGCGTGTGGCCAGTGACCAGAGGGTGTCCCCAGGTGCTGCAGTGACCTCAATGAAGGGCGTTGGGGCGCCAACGGTGTCGGCTGTGTTGGCTCCGGCCTGGAGGCCAAAGACGCTAGCGAGAACGACAGCGAGTGAGAGAACCACGAACGTACGGGCTAGGCGACCACGGCGATTTAAACGAAGGCCGGACGGATTGGCATGAAACCCTTGATTTATAAGGGTTTGCGCGCTTGTAGCCCTAAGTGAAGATGCATTGAATGAAACTGTGCTCATGGTTTTCTCCTGCTGGTACTACCTTGGGGAAGGTATTCGAACAGTTGTTCGAACAAAGCCAATTAAACCCTAAGGTACCGACATCGGCAAGTTATTTTCGAACATATGTTTGATTTTTTTTCCCAGGCGTGGGACGATTAGGCCATGGCTAAGAAACCCGCATCCAGCAAAGTAACCGAGCTCCCAGACTTCACCTCCGACGAGGAGAAGCTCACCGCCCGCCAGCTCAAGATCCTCCAGGTCATCAAGGCGAGCATGGACGACGAGGGTTACCCACCGTCAATGCGTGTGATCGCTAAGGCCGCCGGCCTTTCATCCCCTGCTTCGGTCAAATACCAGCTCGAGATCTTGCAGGAGAAAGGTTTTATCACCGCCCACCCAACTCGCGGCGGAGTCCTTGAAGTCTTGATGCCTGGTGAGAAATCCGAACTCGAAGTCGAAGCCACCAAGCAGGTTCCACTTGTTGGACGTATCGCAGCAGGTGGCCCAATCACCGCCGAACAAAATGTTGAATCTACCTTTGCCCTCCCTGAAACTCTGGTCGGCAAGGGCAACCTCTACATGTTGCAAGTTGTCGGTGAATCAATGATCGATGCGGCAATCTGCGATGGCGATTACGTTGTTATCCGCGAGCAAAAGGATTGCAACAATGGCGAGATTGTTGCCGCGATGATCGATGGCGAAGCAACGGAAAAGACTTTCCAACGCAAGAACGGCCATATCTGGTTACTTCCTGCCAACCCCGCATTCGAGCCAATCAATGGCGATAACTGCGAGATCTTGGGCAAAGTCACTGCTGTTATGCGCAGCGTTCGCTAGTTAACTACTTGATTTAAAATTAATTAAAAACAACTAGCGTTGAAAGCCCTAGGGCGATCAAGAGCGCTGCAACAACTATTGAATTGCGCTTACCAATTCGCTGTGGCGCACCACCAATACCGCTTGCGCGATCTTGATCCATATCTTTAATTACATTTATAAAGTGTGCGGCACTTCCGAGCAGCGCTCCCCCAAGCCACATCCAAACCGGCGGAGTTACATCTTTTGAAATCGCAATACATGAAGGCAATGCAGCAAAGGCCAGCGCAAATGGGAACCATGAGAAGACGTTAAATTTAAAGTAGAAGTTATAAGCAACCCCCATTGATATTCCAAACATATAAACGAGCCCGCCCTTAAAGCCAAGCGGGCCAAGCAAATTTGCCACAAATGAGAACGGCACCATGAAGGCTAACCAGCGCTTCAAATAACTTTGCGAGATAACTCCAGATACAAGTGGTTTGTTCTGCCGGTTATGCATCAAATCATCTTTATAGTCATATAGATCATTGCTCCAGCCGACAACCAATTGACCGGTAAATACACCAAAGGCGATTACATAGGCAGGTCCTTCCCACCAGTAATGCGCGGCAAAGAACCAAGAAATGGCGGTAACAATTAACGTCGGCCCAAAGTGTGATGCTTTAAGCAGGCCGCGCAATTTCTTCAAAGCTTTACTCCTTGACCAGCATCGCCATGAAGTCTTTCACTTCAGTTGCCTCAAGCGCCTTGCGATCAAGGCAAAGATCTAAGATCTTCTTCTGTTGATTGGCGTCAAAGATGCGGTTTAAGTTGATCTTGAATTTCTCAACTAGCAACGGAATTCCTTCAGCGCGACGACGTGCATGGCCCACTGGATATTCGACAACTTCTTCACCAAGCACTGAGCCGTCGTTAAATTCGATAGTCATCGCGTTAGCGATCGAACGCTTTGCTGGGTCAAAGTAATCTGCAGTAAAGCTTTCGTCTTCGCGCAGGTGCATCTTCGCGCGCAGCGCATCTACTCGCGGATCATCGGCGATTACATCTTCGTAATCACGCGCTGTCAGGCGACCAAAGATCAACGGCACCGCAACCATGTACTGAATACAGTGATCGCGATCTGCCGGGTTATTGAGCGGCCCCTTTTTGTCGATGATGCGGATACATGCTTCATGTGTGCGGATGCTGATCTTGGCGATCTCATCGCTCGTCTTTCCTGCAGCAACCATCTGCTTATGCAAGGCAAATGCTGCTTCCACCGCTGTTTGTGAGTGGAACTCTGCAGGATATGAAATCTTAAAGAGCACGTTCTCCATTACATATGAACCGTATGGGCGTTGGAATTTAAAGTGATTGCCGCGAAATAAAGTG
>JBIIUL010000056.1:0-7204 GCA_044340015.1 Candidatus Planktophila sp. | reverse complement strand
TAAGTGAATACGTACTCGACTTCTTTCTTGCCATCTTTAATGACACGGTTGCCTCCTTCTCTGCACTCGTTTACTTTCTTGGCCCGTGGCGCATCGACCTAAAAATAGGTTGATGACCTGCGGGGAATGAGTTAAGGGTGGCAAGGTGGGTGAGATGTCGCAAATTAAAGTCCGCGTGTGGCGTAAATTCTCAGGAAAGTCGTGGGCTGTGGACGAGCAAAAGTCCTGCTCAGTTAGGGCGAAGTCCGTAATGTCCGAATTGTGAGTGTGAGATTTAAAAGAGGCACCCCTGGGGAGCTTCGGGTGGTTCTAAGAGATCGGCCCCTCAAGCATCTCGGTAACCAGGGCGGCGATCGGAGAGCGCTCGCTCCGGGTCAAGGTTACGTGGGCAAAGAGCGGGTGGCCTTTAAGGGTTTCTACGACCGCGACGACGCCATCGTGGCGCCCCACCCGCAGGTTGTCGCGCTGGGCGACGTCGTGGGTCAGGACAACGCGCGATGACTGGCCGATTCGCGACAGGACGGTGAGCAAGACGCCGCGTTCGAGCGACTGGGCTTCGTCAACAATCACAAAAG
Source organism: Candidatus Planktophila sp. (assembly GCA_044340015.1). GTDB lineage: Bacteria > Actinomycetota > Actinomycetes > Nanopelagicales > Nanopelagicaceae > Planktophila. The sequence goes on along the minus strand of JBIIUL010000056.1, from coordinate 6,629 downwards.
AGTCGTGGAGCGAACGTCCGCGGATATGGGTCAGCGGCAGAACTTCGATAAGTCCACGCGCCATTACTTCTTCAATTACAGCTTCCGAAACGAGAGCGCCCAAAGTATCGAAGACGGCTTGGGCCCAAGGCGACATCTTCTCGCCTTCGCTACCTGGCAAGTAGCCGAGCTCCTGGCCGCCAACCGGATAAAGGGGGCGGAAGATAACTACCTTTTTATGGAGGCGCTTTTCCATAACTGCTTCAAGGCCAGCGCAAAGTGCGAGCGCGGACTTTCCAGTTCCGGCACGACCACCGAGGGAGACGATTCCGATTTCGGGATCTAATAAAAGATCGAGTGCAATCCGTTGTTCAGCCGAACGACCATGAAGACCAAAGGCGTTGCGATCACCGCGCACCAACTGCAGACGCTTGTCGGCGGTTACTCGGGCCAAGGCGCTACCTTTTTCAGAATGTAAAACGATTCCGGTGTGTACCGGCAATTGATGTGCGCATTCGTGGTCTGCGCGATCTGAGGCATAGAGCTCGTCAATGACGTTGTGACCGCAATCGACTTCTTCGATACCGGTCCAACCGCTATTGGAGACAAGTTCGGCTAAATACTCTTGCGCCTCAACGCCAACTGATGATGCTTTAACGCGAAGTGGTAGATCTTTGGTGACAAGGACAACTTGTTTTCCATCAGACATTAAATTCTTTGCGATCGCCAGGATGCGCGAATCATTGGTGCCATCGCGCAAGAAGCCGTGGGGCAAGGTGCTTAAATCAGTGTGGTTTAACTCAACAGAAAGTGTGCCGCCTTCTGGGGTAATCACTAGTGGTTGATCGAGGCGGCCGTGTGAAACGCGTAAATCATCAAGGGTGCGAAGTGCGGCGCGGGCAAAGTATCCGAGTTCAGGGTGATCGCGTTTGGTCTCTAACTCGCCAATTACTGCGATTGGGATGATGACTTCATGCTCTTCAAATTTCGAGAGCGCGTTCGGATCTGCCAGGAGAACGCTGGTATCTATGACGTAAGTCTTTATTAAATTCTTTTTCTTACTTGAAGATACTGGAGTAGCCAATGGCCAGCTCTCGCATTCTCTTTAGTTGTATCCGATGGGACTTGCTTCTGACTAGAAAAAGATAGAACTCGCACCGCTGCTTTTATGTGCGACACGCCCTACCTTTTTTAAGCGCCGAGACGGCGGTGGCGCTGTGAATATGCGCGAAGTGCGCGCAAGAAATCTACGCGGCGAAAATCTGGCCAATAGGCTTCACAGAAATAGAACTCCGATAGCGCACTCTGCCATAACAAAAATCCGCCAAGGCGTTGTTCACCTGATGTGCGGATCAAAAGTTCAGGGTCAGGTTGGCCGGCGGTATATAAAAACTTCGAGATCTGATCGGCGCTTAGCTCGTTAGCGGCGCTTTCCAGAGTTGTGCCAAGTGCGCTCTTCTCTTGCAAATATCCTTTAACGGCATCGACGATCTCGCGCCGTCCGCCGTAGCCAATGGCAACGTTTACTTCGACGCCGCCATCGATTACTGGAGGCAGGTTTGCAAGCTTTTCACTTAGCCAGGGCGGCAAGAGGTCTAGTGCACCTACAGCCTTGATATTCCACTTACCTGTTGCGCAGAGTTCATCGACGGTATCGCCAATAATCTTTAGCAAGCCATCTAACTCTTCAGAGGTGCGCTTAAAATTTTCAGTAGATAACAACCAGAGCGTTACAACTTCTACTTGGGCTTCATCACACCAGCCGAGAAATTCCACGATCTTGCTCGCCCCACGGCGATGGCCCTTGGGATCGATAGGGCTTGGATTCTCTTTCGCGAAGCGGCGGTTGCCATCGAGGATTACTCCAACGTGGCGCGGGGTCTTTGAGAAATCTAGATCTTTAACAATCCGCCACTCATAAAGTGGGTAGAGCGCAGATTTAATTGCGTTACGAATAGGTCTTAACAATTTTGCGCTCTGCAATAAATGAAGCAATTGGCAAAGTGCCAGCTAGGGCGAGCCAGATAACGCGGCGCAACTCCCAGCGCGCTTTTACGGAAAATTGGATCGCTGCTAAGAGGTAAACCGCGTAAACCCAGCCATGAACGAAGGGAATCCAGGCGACTTTGGCTTTCCAGTCTTCGTTGTTAAAGAGGTAAGCCACTGGCAGATCTACAAACCAGAGAAGCAGGGACATTACTCCGGCGATTAACGCCATTACTCGAAATCTCTTTACCGCACCGCTCATGGCTTAATACTACGGCGATAGAAGGGAAGGTAAAGAACTATCGCCGCCATCAGCCACCAGATCGCTACATATGAAATATGTTGCCAGTAATAACCGGCAATTTTGGAAACGGGAGGTGCGGCAACCACACGATCACGAATTAATTCACCGGTATTGGTCTTCTCAGATTTTGCGACAACGAAGCCGTCATATAACTCAAGATCTGTAAGGCTAACGATGACACTGCTATCAAGTCTTGAGATAACCCCAGGCACATTCTCTGCGCGATCATCGTTTTGATGCGGCTGCATAGCGCCAACTATTTCGACCCTCGTGGACATCGCAACCTCTGGGTTATTCAAGCGATCTGCCCACAGCCCGCGAACTACCAAAATTCCAGATAGTGGATCAGAACCATCTACCTGTAACAAGGCAACTTCCCAATCACTTACCTGGCCATCAATATCTTTCTGCACAGGCGCCTTAAAGTTCGCAATATAAAAGCCAGTGAGTGCGACGCTCTTATTTACATTTCTTGAATCAAGGGTTACCGAAGGCTCTGCTAATTCGCCTAGTGAATAGATCCTTGGGTCAATGACTTTGGCTGCAGCATTTAACTCTTTAACAATTACTGATCGATCTAGCTGCCAATTACCTAAGGCTATAAAAGCTAGAGCTAGCGAAATAACTGCAGCGCCTTGAAAAAGCTTTTTAATTATCGGTTGGGTTTTCATCTTTGCGGGCGTTCATACGCATGTAACGCTTATAGAAACTACGCAGCAAAAACGCGACAGCGATGCAGAGAAATAAAACTGTGAGCGAACCGGGCCAACCTTTATCTACAGTGTCTTGCATGCCCTAATCATGCCATAATCAACTCATGGAAGAAGCGCGGGAGTTTTCCTACGAAGATCGCTATGGCAAAGTCGGCGGAAATCGTTGGATTGCATACGCCTTTGCTATTTCTATCGTTGGACTTCTGTGGATTTTCTGGGCGGGACTTCATCATGCAAATCCATCAATTAGCAGCCAATTAATTTCATTTGAAGTAACAGGTGAGAAAGAGATCTCTCTGCGTTATTCAATAAATCGCACAGATTCAGATCAGGTTGTTATCTGCACGCTAAAAGCTTTAGATCAAGATAAAAGCGTTGTTGGCCAAATCGATGACACTATCCCCGCAGGTGAGCGCATTAGCCAACGGATTATCGCTATTCCCACACGCTCAGCACCGCTCACCGCCAGTATCGCCCGTTGTCGCGCCGAATAATTACTTCGTATACCGTTGCCCCTTATGAGTACCCCACAAACTTGGCTTACCCAAGAAGCCGCTGATCGCTTGCGCGCCGAACTCGAAAACCTCGAGAACGTTGGCCGTAAAGAAGTCACCGCAAAGATTGAGGCTGCTCGCGCAGAAGGAGATCTAAAAGAGAACGGCGGCTATCACGCTGCGCGCGATGAACAAGGCAAGATGGAAGCGCGTATTCGCCAGCTCAAGCAGATGCTTGAAAATGCACACATCGGAACTCCACCAGCTTCTGAAGATGGCACCGTTGGTCCCGGAATGGTTATCACCGCAATCATCGCTGGCGATGAAGAAAAATTCTTACTTGGTTCACGCGAAATCGCATCAGGTGATTTAAGTGTTTACAGCGAGAAATCTCCGCTTGGTTCTGCCGTAATGGGTGCAAAGATCGGCGATACCGTTTCCTACACCGCACCAAACGGCAAAGAAATCAAAGTAGAAATTAAGGCTGCAACTGCTTATTAATCTGCAGAGCGCTTATATTTTCTAACGCTGATCGGAATAAATATCGCCATGATTATGATCATGTAGATAAATGAGGTAATTAGCGGGTTCTCACTTGGGAACGATCCGGCGGTCGCACCGAATTGATTTTCCAGGCCAAAGAGCTCGCGACAAGCAGCCACCATTGTTGAAACTGGGTTCCACTCTGCAAAGTACTGCAGCGCGCGTGGCATGCCAGTTGTTGGAGCGAAAGCATTTGATAAGAAGGTAAGCGGGAATGTCACAAGGAAGCTAACGTTCTGAACTACTCGAGCATCAGATGCCGAAAGCCCAACGTAAATACCCACCCAGGAAAGTGCGTATCCAAAGAAGAGTAGAAAAACGAAGCCGATAGCAACGCTAAGTGGGCCAGAAGTTGGGCGCCATCCAACTAAGTATCCGGCAATACCCATAACTGCGAGAACAACAATGTTAAGAAGCGAATCACCAAGCGTGCGACCCATAACGAGCGCGGATTGCGAGATTGGTAGCGATCTAAAGCGATCGATCAAACCCTTCTTCATATCTTCGGCAAGACCAGATGCGGTTCCAGCTAAGGTAAATGCAACAGTCTGAACGAAGATACCTGGCATTAAAAGTTGTACATATCCCCCGGGTTGTCCGGTATCGATTGAACCGCCGAAGACATAACGAAAGAGAAGAACAAACATAACGGGTTGAATAGTTGAGAAGATTAAAACTTCTGGAACGCGAGTGAGTAAACGCAACTGACGCTGCGTGATAATCATGGTGTCTCTAAAGGCGCTCATTTCTTTGCCTTCTTTCTGCGTCCCTTGGTTTCAACTTCTTCTTCCTTCTTCTCCTCGGCAGCATGTCCGGTGAGTGAAAGGAATACGTCATCCAACGATGGGCGTTTTAGGCTGACATCGAGCGGATGAATTCCGGCAAGATCGAGAGAGCGAAGCGCCTCAATTAGCGCAGTTGCGCCAGTTGATACTGGTGCCGAAATCATGCGTAGACCCTCATCAACGATCGCTTTATGGCCACTGATATTTGAGACAACCTCGACAGTCTTTGCGATGTGCTGTGTTTCAACAACGATCTCAAGACGTTCGCCACCAACCTGCTTCTTCAAGACATCAGATGTACCACGCGCAATTACTTTGCCGTGATCGATAACTGCGATTTCATCTGCAAGTTGATCAGCTTCTTCTAGATATTGAGTAGTCAGAAGTAAAGTTACGCCACCCTTAACTAACTCTTCAATCACGCTCCACATTTCCTGACGACCACGTGGATCAAGGCCCGTAGTTGGTTCATCTAGAAATAAAACTTTTGGTTTAACGATTAGGGATGCCGCTAGGTCGAGGCGACGACGCATTCCACCGGAATAAGTCTTGATTGGGCGCTTTGCACTTTCAGTAAGTGAAAATCGCTCTAACAACTCTTCAGCGCGAGCAACAGATGCTTTCTTTCCTAAGTGATATAGCTGGCCAAACATAACCAAGTTATCCCAGCCAGTTAAAATCTCATCTACGGCGGCATATTGGCCCGATAAACCAATTACTTCGCGCACCTTTTCGGGATGCTTAATTACATCGATTCCACCGACCATCGCACGACCTGAATCAGGTCGCAATAGCGTTGCCAGAATGCGCACACATGTTGTCTTGCCTGCGCCATTCGGGCCAAGCACGCTTAAAACAGTTCCCTCTTCGACATCTAGGGATAGGTGATCTAGCGCACGAACAGAACCATTTCTATATGTTTTAACTAAGTCTTCAGCGATAACGGATTTCACGGAGTAAACTTAGCGCTACTTATTGGATTATTGAAATATCCTGAAGAAAATACCTAGAAATGGTGCGCGATGAGTAGTCATGGTCCAGTAAAAGAACATACACACAAAGAGATCATGGTCATCCTCAGTGGGCTAATGACTGGAATGTTACTGGCTGCCCTGGACCAAACAATTGTTTCAACGGCGCTCAAAAGTATTGTTGAAGATTTTGAAGGGCTAAACCATTACACCTGGGTAGTTACCGCTTACTTGCTTACTTCCACAGCATCAACTCCCCTTTACGGAAAAATTTCCGATATTTACGGTCGCCGCATTGTTTTCCAGTTCGCGATCGTTACCTTCTTAATTGGTTCGTTTGCCGCAGGTGCTGCACAGAACATGTCGCAGTTAATTGGAACGCGCGCGATTCAAGGTCTTGGCGCTGGTGGTTTGATGGCGCTCACATTTGTAATTATTGGTGACATAGTTCCTCCACGCGAACGAGGTCGCTACCAGGGTTATTTCGGTGCGGTTTGGGGCTTGTCATCTGTAGCCGGCCCTTTACTCGGTGGCTTCTTCTCAGATCACGACACAATTCTTGGAATCACTGGCTGGCGCTGGATCTTTTACATCAACATCCCGTTTGGTATCGCCGCGCTGATTATTACCTCCGCTGTTTTACATATTCCAAAGGTAAAGCGAGAACACACTATTGATTACTTTGGTGCGCTTCTTATGGTGGTTGCCGTTTCATCCACACTTCTGGCCGTTTCTATTTATGGTCCAGAACGTGGTTGGAGCGATTCAACAACGGTTACCTACTTAGCGATTGGTATTTTGCTTACCTTGATCTTCTTGGTTTGGGAAGGAAAAGCAAAGGAACCAATCCTTCC
>JBIIUL010000055.1:0-7308 GCA_044340015.1 Candidatus Planktophila sp. | reverse complement strand
AATGTGGCGAAGATTTCCGAGAACGTACGCGTTGTTGAAGGCGACGTGGCAGATGTATTGCCCGGCGTTAAATGCGACATCGTGATCGCCAACCCACCGTATATTCCAAATACCCAATCGTTGCCCCGCGATGTCGCTGAACATGAGCCACATATTGCGCTCTTTGGTGGAGAAACCGGGATGGAACTTCCAAAACGTTTTATTGACGCCGCTGCCCGTTTATTAAAGAGCGGGGGAGTCTTAGCGATCGAACATACTGAAGAACAAGGCGCCGCCATTGATGCGGTGCTATCTCGCGATTTCACCGAGATAGTTCTACATAAAGATTTAACTGATCGCCCACGTTGGACCTCTGCGGTGAGAAAATAACGGCTATGGCAACCATTGATATCAATTCGGGCTCTATAAGTGAGCATTTGGCCAACGCGGCAGCCGCTCTCAAAGATGGCTATGTAATCGTTGCTCCACTTGAGAATTCATACGCACTTGTCGCTGATGCTTTCTTTCACGATGCCGTGCGCGCATTGCATGTACTACGTGGAGATGAGCTTGGTGTATCTGCGCAAGTAATGATTGGTTCAAGCGCAGCAGTAGATGGCATCGCCCGTGAAATTAGCGAACCAATTAGAAAGTTAATTGATAATTTTTGGCCAGGACAGTTATCAATTAATTTAAAGCCGCAGCGCGGACTCAATTGGGATTTAGGTGATGGCCAACAATTAGATTCTTTTAGCGTGCGAGTGCCAAGTGCGGATTTCATTCTGCAACTCGCCAAGGCGCACGGACCACTTGCCGTGGCCTCTGCAGCGCTTGCAGGTAATTCTCCAATTACTGATCCAAGTGAATTTAAGTTCACCGAACTCGAAGTGGCTGCAATCTTTTCAATTGGGCCAATCACCCAAGGACCAGCCACCACGGTTGTAGCGGGCGATAGCGAGCCAGCCCGCATCGTGCGCGTTGGGGCGATCTCGGCTGAGCAAATCAGAGCGATAGCACCCGACATTTCTGCGCCATAAGGCTTAGGCTTGCCCGCATGAGCGCAGAGACTTTCTATGGCCCGGATTTTGCACTGCTGAGCAAACAAGATCCAGATATTGCAGCAGTTCTTCTATCTGAGTTAAAGCGTCAGCAGACCAATCTGCAGCTAATCGCATCTGAAAACTTCACATCGCGCGCAGTTTTGGCAGCACTTGGTTCGACCCTCTCCAATAAATATGCAGAAGGTTATCCAGGCAAGCGTTATTACGGCGGCTGCGAAGAAGTTGATAAGGCTGAAGTAATCGCAATCGATCGCGCTAAATCTTTATTCGGTGCAGAACATGCCAACGTACAACCACACTCTGGAGCCAGCGCAAATGTCGCGGTCTATCAAGCATTTACCAAGCCAGGCGATACCGTCCTTGCGATGTCACTTGCTCACGGTGGCCACTTAACACATGGCTCACCCGTTAACTTCTCTGGAAAGTGGTTTAACGTCGAGTCATACGGCGTTCGCCAAGATAACGAGTTAATTGATTATGACGAGCTTCGCGATATCGCAATCCGCACTAAGCCAAAGATGATCTGCTCTGGTGCAACTGCTTATCCATCGCTAGTCGACTTTGAAAAGATTCGCGCAATTTGCGATGAGGTCGGAGCGATCATGTGGGTCGATGCCGCGCACTTCATCGGACTAGTTGCCGGTAAAGCGATTCCATCACCAGTTCCTTATGCAGATGTTGTCTCATTTACAACTCATAAAGTTCTGCGCGGACCTCGCGGCGGAATGATCTTGACCAAGGCCGAACATGCAGCAGCGATTGATAAAGCAGTATTTCCAGGTATGCAAGGTGGACCAATCATGTCTGCGGTTGCGGGCAAAGCGATTGCGCTCGCCGAATGTGCAACACCTACCTATCAAAAGTATGCCAAGGATGTAATTGTTAACGCCCAAGCACTTGCTGCAGCTCTTGAGAAAGAGGGAATGCGCGCCGTCTCTGGTGGAACTCAAACCCACTTAGCGCTGATGGATATTCGCAGCACTGGCGTTACTGGAAAAGTTGCAGATGAGCGTTGCGGCTTAGCCGGAATCGTTATGAATAAGAATTCAATTCCTTTCGATCCAGAAAAACCAGGTATCACCAGCGGTATTCGCGTTGGAACTCCTGCGACAACGACTCAAGGAATGGGTGTTGCAGAGATGCAGCAGATCGCATCCTTCATCGCGCGCGCCATCAAGACTGATGACGAGAAGGCGCACGCGGCAATTAAATCTGAAGTGCACGCACTCACTGCGCGTTTTCCGATCTACACCGCATAAGGGCGATAATTAGCGCATGCGCGAATATCTCGTAACGCTCTTACTTGCAGCAGCGCTCTGTTACATCATCACTCCCTTTGTCAGAAAATGGGCTCTGCATTTTGGCGCAGTGGCACAGATTCGAAAGCGCGATATTCACGTCATACCTACTCCACGCTGGGGTGGGCTTGCGATGTGGCTTTCCATGTCTGCTACCTTCTTAATCGTTGGCAATCTAGAACTCGTTGGAAAATCCTTCGGCAATGATGCGCAAGGAATTTTCTTAGCTGGAACATTCTTGGTCTTGCTTGGAATGGCAGATGATCGCTATGAGCTAGATGCGATTACCAAGTTGGCGGGCCAAGCCTTAGCTGCCGGAATCTTGTTGCTCTACGGAATTCAAATCTTATGGCTGCCGATAAATGGCGTAACCATGTTGCCACCGAGCATTGGTCAATTACTTACCGTGCTTATAGTCCTTGTAACAATTAACGCCGTTAACTTTATCGATGGCCTAGATGGCCTAGCTGCCGGAATCGTTGCAATTGCGGGTTCTGCCTTCTTCGCCTTCGCATATTTATTGGCAGTTGTTTATGGCTTTAACCGTGCAGGTGCGCCATCACTTATTACCGCGATAGCAATCGGAGTTTGCTTAGGCTTCTTGCCGCATAACTCGCATCCCGCCCGCATCTTTATGGGGGATTCGGGATCGATGTTCTTAGGTCTAATGCTTGCCGCATCTGCAATAACGCTAACTGGACAGGTAGATCCAAATGCAATTAGTGAGGAGAAGCTTGGACCTGCGCTTCTGCCGTTACTGCTTCCCTTTGCGGTTCTTGCGATTCCGCTCGCTGATTTAACGTTGGCAATCTTCCGCCGCATCCGCGCCGGCAAATCGCCGTTCTCATCAGATAAGGAACACCTACATCACCGCATCATGCGCGCTGGCAATACCCAAATCCGCACCGCAGCGATTATGTATTTATGGACAGCAACGATTGCTTTTCCCGTAACAGTCTCAGCATTTGCACCGCTCTGGGTGGCGGCAGTATTTGCTGGTGCGATGTTGGCATTTACGATCTTCTTTAGCCGCGGTAAATCCAAATCTTTACGACCTCAAGAAAGTGCAAGCCATGTCTAAAGAAAAATCTAATGAATCACAACTTCTTGCAGGAGCGCTTAAACCAACGCTAATTGTTGGCGTAATCGCCATCGTTCTATCTTCACTCATTCGTGGATTATCTGGTTTCTACGGTGCGCTACTTGCACAATTCATCGTCGCCATTTACTTTGTTGTACATATCTTGGTCTCACGTTTAACTAGAAATCTCGATCCGATAAGCACTATGGCGATGGCGATGACTTCTTACTTTGCCAAGCTAACTCTGCTGGGTCTCTTCTTATGGGCCCTTGGAAATTACACCGATCGCGATGTGATTGACCGCGCCAGTTTCGGAATTTCTGCCTGCGCGATCACGCTCGCCTGGTTAGGCGGGGAAGTGGCTAGTTACCTCAAACTCAAAACTCATCTACCATTACCTCCTACGCAGTCTTAGGGAGCCAAAGTGAGTAACAGCAGCCATAACCGGCGCGATGAAAACGCTATCTGGACGATCTTCGGCTACCTCTTATCTGGCCTCCTCTTTTGGGGCGGGGTTGGCTATGCGGCTGATAAATGGCTGGGAACTAGCTACCTCACCCTCGTTGGTTTTCTGATGGGAATGGGCGGGGCCTTGTATCTCGTTTGGCTACGGTTCGGCCGCGAATAGCGGGCGACCAATAGAGACGGTTCGGCCGCGAGTAGCGGGCCGACGGAGAAAGGATTGTTCGGCCGCGAATAGCGGGCCGACGCAGGCTCAAATCACATCTTTTGGATTTCACAGAGAGCGCCCTTTGCCCATAAGGTTGCTCCAAAATAGCCCGGCAAAAAGAAACCCATTGGAGTTCGTGTGCTTGCGTTACGTTTCAGCGCTGAAGGCGAAGGCTTTGTCCCGCCTAGCGCCAACGACTTCGTACTTCCTCCAATCTTTGAAAGTATTCCGTGGTTTACAAAACCAATTCTCTTAGTTTTTCTCTCAGTCGTAATTATCTCGGTTTTCTTCATCATCTCTTCACGTAAGGCTGCGATGGTTCCATCTCGTATGCAGTTTGCGGGAGAAAGCGTCTACGGCTTTATCCGTGACGGACTTGCTAAAGATGTTCTCGGCCCAGAATTCATGCGCTTTGTTCCTTACCTCTTTACCTTATTTACATTTGTACTTGTAAATAACTGGTTCGGAATTGTGCCGATGTTGCAGTTCCCATCATTTTCACGCGTTGGATTTGCTTACGCGCTCGCAATTATTACTTATCTGGTTTACCACTTCGTTGGAGTAAAGCGCCAAGGACTTGGCCATTACTTAAAGGGCATCGCATTTATGCCGGGAGTTCCAAAACCAATTTACGTTCTGTTAACGCCAATTGAACTTGCAACATTCTTCGTGGTGCGTCCATTCACTCTGGGACTTCGTCTCTTTGCAAATATGTTCGCTGGCCACTTGTTGCTCTTGGTCTTTATTCTTGGAGGAGAACATCTCGCCCAGGGTGTACTTGGACTCAAATTAGTGAGCCCTTTTGCATTCACGATGGGAATCGCGTTGACCTTCTTCGAGTTTATGGTCCAGTGCCTTCAGGCATATATCTTCACACTTCTAACCGCCCTCTATATCGCCGGATCACTCGCCGACGAGCACTAACAACTAACTTTGGGAAGGTAACTTCGCTTTCTCAAGCAAGAAAGGTAAAAACATGACAGGCTCACTTAACGTCATCGGTTACGGCATTGCTGCAATCGGACCTGCAATCGCAACAGGCATGATCTTCGCCGCGTACATCAGCGGAGTAGCTCGCCAGCCTGAGTCACGCAGCGTTCTTCAGCCAATTGCGTTCCTTGGATTCGCGATGGCGGAAGCCCTCGCACTCTTCGGCCTCGTACTCGCATTCGTTCTCTAATCAACCTCTGAGAACTCTCTAAGGAGAAACAATGCAGTTATCAAACGTGCAACCGCTAAACATTGCGGCAGGCGAAGCGCTTAACCCACTGATCCCTCACACAGCTGAGATCATCGTTGGGTTTATCGCGTTTGCGCTTCTGTTCCTTGTCTTAAAGAGCAAAGTCGTGCCTATGTTTGAAAAAGCATATGAAGCGCGCACTAATGCGATTGAAGGCGGAATGGAACGCGCTGAAAAAGCGCAGCTAGAAGCCGAACGCGCACTATCTCAGTACACAGAGCAGCTCTCAAAGGCGCGCGAAGAAGCACAAACACTTCGCGAAGAAGCTCGCGTACAGGGCGCATCAATCGTTGATGAACTTCGCGCTAAAGCACAAGAAGAGGCAGCACGCATCACTGCGGCTGCACACGCATCTATTGAGGCAGAACGTCAGCAAGCGATCACATCACTTCGCAATGAAGTTGGTGCACTTGCTGTTGAACTCGCATCAAAGATCGTGGGAGAAGCGCTAGATGATCAGGCCCGTCAATCACGGATCGTTGATCGTTTTCTAGATGATTTAGAGAAGAGCAAGTAAGAAAATGAGAATTCACCTCGGAGGTAGCAGTCGTCAGTCACTCGTGGCTGCACGCGCTGCACTTGATGCTGCAGTAAAGGGCGCAAGCGCCGCAGCGGCTTCTGAGTTGTCTTCACATCTTTTTGCAGCAGCTGATCTCTTTGCCGACAACACATCACTTCGTCGCGCAATTACAGATCCAGCACGCGATAAGGCAGCCAAGGCTGCTCTCGTTAAAGATCTCTTCACAAAATCAACCGGAACGCTTGCAGTCTCACTTCTTAGCGAACTATCAGGTCTACGTTGGTCAGCAACTAAGGATCTGGTCTATGCAACAGAGCAGTTAGCGATTGAGGCAGAAGCATCTGCTGCAAATATCGCTGGCGAACTCGATCGCGTAGAAGATGAGTTCTTCGAAACTTCACGTTTAGTTGCCGATAACTTCGAACTCCGCAAGGCGCTCGTAAGCGTTGGATCAACTGATGCCAAGGCAGCGTTGATCGCTGAAGTACTTGGCAAGAAGGCATCTGCCTCAACAATCAAGGTCGCAAGCGCACTCGTTGCATCCCTTCGCGGACGCAGTATCGAAGCAGCATTTGCTGATTACCTATTTGGTCTTGCTAACCGTCGCAACCGCTTAATCGCAGTTGTTCGCACAGCAACAGCGCTAACTGATGCACAGTCAAAGCGCCTAGCAACAGTGCTTGAGCAGAAGGTTGGCCAGCCAATCCGCATTAACGTTCAAATCGACCCAACAATTCTGGGTGGAGTTTCAATCAAGTTCGCAGATGAGTTAGTTGATGGAAGCGTTGTAAACCGCCTCGCAAATGCTGGGCGTGCACTAGTTGGTCAGTCCGCATAATTTTTAAGTTAATAAGATAAAAGGGAGAACGACATGGCAGAGCTCAAGATCCAACCGAATGAAATTCGGGATGCCTTAGCGAATTTCGTTAAGTCATACGATCCAGGCGCCGCAGCTCGCGACGAAGTAGGAACAGTTAGCCAGGCAGGCGATGGAATCGCTCGCGTTGAAGGACTTCCTTCAACAATGGCCAACGAACTCCTGCAGTTCGAGAACGGAACACTAGGTCTTGCACTTAACCTCGATGTGCGCGAGATCGGTGTTGTTATTCTCGGAAGTTACGCCGGAATTGAAGAAGGAACATCAGTACGCGGTACTGGTGAAATTCTTTCGGTACCAGTTGGTGATGGCTTCTTGGGTCGCGTTGTCGATCCACTTGGTCGCCCAATTGATGGCAAGGGTGAAATCAAAGCTGATGCTCGTCGCGCACTTGAATTGCAGGCTCCCTCTGTAGTTCAGCGCCAGCCAGTTAAGGAACCACTTGCAACAGGTATTAAGGCGATCGATGCGATGACAGCGATTGGTCGCGGACAGCGCCAGTTGATCATCGGTGACCGTCAGACAGGTAAGACTGCAGTTGCGGTAGACACAATTATTAACCAGCGCGAAAACTGGCTAACT
>JBIIUL010000054.1:0-7329 GCA_044340015.1 Candidatus Planktophila sp. | reverse complement strand
ACTGATGGCGTAACTTTCAGCCAATACTTTGTCGCCGGAATGATCGCATCGGGCCTGGTTAATACTGGCTTCCAACAGCTCGCGATCATGATTCCTGTAGAGCGTGATTTTGGAACGCTAAAGCGCTTGCGCGGCACACCCATGCCGGCATCAAGTTATTTCATAGGTAAATCAATCGTCGTATTTGTAACTATGGTGATTCAAGTTGCCCTGCTTCTAATTGCAGGCGTCTTATTCTTCGGGGTAAATCTTCCAACTGATCCCGCAAAGTGGTTCACCTTTACCTGGTTGATTATCTTGGGCAGCGCTGCATCAACTGCCCTCGGCATCGCTTTCTCGGTAATCCCAAAGAGTGGGCGCGGAGCATCTGCAGTTGTCTCACCTGTTGTGATTATTCTGCAATTCTTTAGTGGCGTCTTCTTCGTCTTCACCGATCTGCCAGGCTGGATGCAGCAAGTTGCCGCGCTCTTCCCGCTTAAATGGATGACTCAAGGTATGCGTTCAGTATTCCTCCCTGATTCATTTGCAGCGCAAGAAGTTGCTGGCTCTTGGGAGACAGGTCGCACTTTCTGGATTATCCTGGCTTGGTTAATCGCCGGTTTAATTCTTTCGATTAAAACTTTTAAGTGGGAGCAGGAACGATGAGCATTAAGTTAATTGCTATCTTCACAGCGCTCTTTATGTCGCTCTCATTAGCCTCCACTAGCGCTGCAACTAAATCTCCAACGCCAAAGCCAAAAGCGAGTGCAAGCGAGAAAGCGCCAGCTAAAAAGGCGCCGGTAAAGAAAGCTCCAGTAAAGAAGAAGAAAAAGAAGGAAGCGAAGAAATTGCCTTCTCCTTCACCAAAGTGGCCGCCAGTCGGATTTAAAACAGATCCGCTCAACGAAACCAAGTTGTATCTGAAGGTTCCCAACGCCAAAGAATTGGTGGGACTTCTCTCTGCTAAATCAGCGTTAGCTTCGCAAGTAAAGGGATGTACACAATTTACCTGTGGCGCAGTTCTGGTTGGCGCTGAAATTGGCTGTCGTTGGTGGCGCGTAACCGCTGATGTCGTTGGCGCAACATCACCAGAAAATAGAACCACTAAAACATTCGGCAAGATCACTGCAGATGTCGGTCGCAGCGCTCCTCAGCAAGTAGTTACAGTTCTCTTAGTTTCAACTGAACCAATCGGAGCCGGCCATATAGTTTCCAATATCAATGTGGATTGCAATCAAGGCGATCCACCTGGGCCACTTCCAAATACCAACTATCAAGCAGTTGCGAATTAGCGATGCTTGGTGGAATCGATAATGGGCTTTTTCTATCTAGCTTTGGTGGTTTCTTCGCTGTAGCGATACTTTCGCTAATTCTGCGTTGGGCATTTAAGCGCGGGAACTCAGTTATCGAACGAACGCCAAAAGTTGGCGGAGAAAATGATTACGGCGCGCTAGTTGTTATTGCATCACCAAACAACTACATCGAAGGCGAACTCATGCGCCTGAAACTTGAGACTTCAGAGATAAAGGCAAATTTGGCGCAGACTAAAGATGGACCCCGTATATATGTCTTTGAACGCGATGAAAAGATAGCCCGCGCAGTTCTAAAAAGTTAGCGGTTTGCTCCAGGTACCCAAAGCTGATCGCCAATCTCTTTATTGGCAACGCGCGCCAATACGAAGAGTAGATCTGAGCAACGATTTAAATACTTCGCTGTAAGTGGATTTACGCCAGAACCAAAGCCATGGATTGCAGCCCAAGTGCGACGCTCAGCGCGACGAACAACTGTGCGCGCCACATGCAGGTGCGCTGCCGCTGGTGTGCCAGATGGCAGAACAAATGAGCGAAGTGGTTGCAGATCAGCGTTGTACTTATCGATCTGTTCTTCCAAATAAGTAACTTGAGATTCAAGAACACGTAGGGGTTCAAAGGCTGGTGAATCTACAACTGGCGTACAAAGATCAGCGCCAACGTCGAAGAGATCGTTTTGAATACGAACTAATAGCGTGCGGATATCGTCGCTGAGTTCGTCGGTTGCAATAACAACACCGATAGTTGAATTTGCTTCATCAACGGTGGCATATGCCTCAAGGCGTGAATCGTTCTTAGAAGTTCGGCTCATATCTCCGAGGGAGGTAGATCCGTCATCGCCTGTCTTGGTGTAAATACGCGTTAAATTAACCATGGCCCTAGCCTATAAGTAGACTTCGGATATGGCATCTTCGCAAGGTTCGACCAACGATCGCTTCCGTATCGTCGGCGGATGCAGCCTAAAGGGCGAAGTAACGGTCACTGGGGCTAAGAATTCAGTCCTAAAGCTAATGGCGGCATCGCTATTGGCCGTTGGCACATCAACTATCCGCAACGTTCCGGATATCGCCGACGTAGACATCATGGCCGATTTACTAAAGCGCTTGGGCTGTGAAGTTTCACGCAATGGTTCAACACTCTCAATTACTGTTCCTGAAAAACCTTCTCATCGCGCTGATTACGATCTCGTGCGCAAGATGCGCGCATCTATCAACGTGCTTGGTCCGCTTGTTGCTCGCGTTGGCAAAGCAGAAGTCGCATTGCCTGGTGGAGATGCAATTGGATCACGAGGTTTAGATTTTCATATCAAGGGCCTTGAATCACTTGGCGCAACCGCGCATGTTGAACATGGTTATGTAATCGCCGAAGCACCTAGTGGCTTAACTGGAGCCACCATCGAGCTAGATTTTCCAAGCGTTGGTGCAACTGAGAATTTAATGACTGCAGCCGTTCTTGCCAAAGGCGTAACAACAATCGATAACGCAGCGCGCGAACCTGATCTTGTTGATCTGGGTGAATTCTTAATTTCAATGGGCGCAAAGATTGAAGGTCTTGGCTCACCGCTTATCAAAATCACCGGCGTTGCCAAGTTAAACCCAACTGATCACACAACAATTACTGATCGCATCATCGCCGGCACGTGGGCATTTGCTGCGGCTATGACACAGGGCGATATAACAATCCACGGCGGTCGCGCCGATCACATGGAAGTTATGCTTGAAAAGTTAGCGCACGCAGGCGCAATCATTACCTCAACATCTGATGGCATTCGTGTGCAGATGAACCAACGCCCACGTGCAACTGATGTTGCAACACTTCCCTATCCAGGATTTGCTACCGATCTCTTGCCATTTATCATCGCCATGAACGCCGTTGCCGATGGCCATTCAATGGTTACCGAAAACGTATTTGAATCACGCTTTATGTTTGTAAACGAACTTGCTCGCCTTGGCGCTCACGTAACTGTTGACGGAAAACATGCCTCAATCACTGGTATTGCCCAGCTATCTGGCGCACCCGTTGAGGCAACCGACATACGCGCTGGCGCCGGTCTAGTTCTTGCCGCATTAGTTTCCGATGGTGAAACCACCGTCGATGGCGCATTCCACATCGATCGCGGCTACCCAAACTTTGCGCAAGATCTTCGCGCCCTCGGCGCCAACGTCACTCGCGAATAGCCGAGGACTTATTAAAAAATTTCAGTGGAAGAAACTGTGCCTTTGCTTTTCATGTTTCTGAAGCTGAAATTTTTATTGAACAGACTCAGTCAAAATTGAAACTCTGTTGTTAGCGACAGATAAGAAGCCGCCCTGTACGTTGAATTCCTTAACCGTTCCATCTACCGCTTTGATGCTCACGGCACCGTCGACTAGTACGCCAAAGAGAGGTGAGTGGTCAGGAAGAACACCAAGTTCTCCTTCAGTTGTGCGAGCAGAAACAAAAGTTGCCTGCCCGGACCACACACGCTGTGTTGGCGAAACTAGTTCGACGTTAAGTGCCATGTTTTTAGTTCTTCGCTAGTTCTGCAGCCTTGCGCTCGACATCGTCGAGGCCACCGCACATGAAGAATGCTTGTTCAGGAACGTGGTCGTACTTGCCATCGGCAAGTGCTTCAAATGCTGTGATTGTCTCTGATAGCGGAACGAATGAACCGTCGATACCAGTAAAGACCTTCGCAACGAATGTGTTCTGTGACAAGAAGCGCTGGATGCGACGTGCGCGACCAACTAGTACGCGGTCATCTTCTGACAATTCATCGATACCGAGAATTGCGATGATGTCCTGTAGATCCTTGTAGCGCTGCAAGATCTGCTTGATGCGGTTTGCAACACGGAAGTGGTGCTCACCGATATAACGTGGATCCAAGATGCGTGATGTTGAGTCAAGTGGATCCACAGCTGGGTAGATACCAAGCTCTGAAATCGGACGAGACAACACTGTTGTTGCATCTAAGTGCGCGAATGTTGTGTGTGGGGCTGGGTCGGTAATGTCATCTGCAGGAACGTAAATTGCCTGCATAGATGTAATTGAGTGACCACGAGTTGAAGTAATACGTTCCTGCAACTGACCCATTTCATCTGCAAGTGTTGGCTGGTAACCCACAGCAGATGGCATACGGCCGAGCAGCGTTGATACTTCAGAACCTGCCTGAGTAAAGCGGAAGATATTGTCGATGAAGAGCAATACATCCTGCTTCTGAACATCGCGGAAGTACTCAGCCATAGTTAGAGCTGAAAGTGCAACGCGAAGACGCGTGCCAGGTGGCTCATCCATCTGACCGAAGACCAAAGCTGTCTTATTGATAACGCCAGTTTCGGTCATTTCCAGGAACAAGTCGTTACCTTCGCGAGTACGTTCTCCAACGCCGGCGAATACAGATACACCACCGAAGTTTTCCGCTACGCGGTAGATCATTTCCTGGATAAGAACAGTCTTACCAACACCTGCACCACCGAATAGACCGATCTTTCCACCCTTTACATAAGGTGTTAGCAGGTCGATAACTTTGATACCGGTCTCGAACATTTCGGTCTTTGACTCGAGTTGATCGAATGCTGGTGCATCGCGGTGGATTGGCCAACGCTCTTTAATATCAAGTGATGATGTTGGAACATCGAGTGATTCGCCAAGGGTGTTGAACACGTGGCCCTTTGTAACGTCACCGACTGGCACTGAGATAGCTGCACCAGTATCTGTTACCTCTGCGCCACGGACCATTCCGTCTGTTGGCTGCATAGAAATCGCGCGCACAAGGTTGTCACCAATGTGTTGTGCAACTTCAAGGGTCAAGGTACGAGTAGTGCCACTCATGGTGGTCTCTACGTGGAGCGCGTTAAAGATCGATGGCATTGAATCCGCTGGGAATTCAATATCCACGACCGGTCCAATAACTCGGGCAACGCGGCCTTTACCTGTTGATGACATCATTCACTCCCTGCACTAGCTGAGGCTAACGCGTCTGCGCCGCCCACAATTTCACTGATTTCCTGGGTAATTTCGGCTTGACGGGCCGCGTTCGCAAGTCGGGTTAGCGACTTGATTAAATCATCAGCGTTGTCAGTCGCTGACTTCATAGCGCGACGACGTGCAGCATGCTCGGAAGCAGCTGATTGCAACATCGCGTTGAAGATTCGGGCTTCGATATAACGAGGCAGAAGTGCGTTTAGAACCTCTGCTGGATTTGGTTCGAATTCGTACATTGGAAGCAAGCCAGCAGGTGCTGGAGCATCGCTTTCAACAACTTCAAGTGGCAACATGCGCTTTGCCAGTGCGTTCTGAGTCAACATTGATTTGAACTCGGTAAAGATAATGTGGATTTCATCTACACCGACAGGATCTGTTTGAGAGTCTGCGACAAATGCTGCGATAAGTGCGTTAGCAACTTCCTTGGCATTTTCATATGTTGGGTTATCAGAAAAACCTGTCCAAGAACCTGAGATGTTGCGGTTGCGGAACTTGTAATAGTTCAGCGCCTTGCGACCAACTAGGTAGTTAGAAACCTCAAGCCCACGTTCGCGGATCATCGCGGCGAGTTGCTCGCCTTCTTT
This sequence comes from Candidatus Planktophila sp., assembly GCA_044340015.1. Lineage (GTDB taxonomy): Bacteria > Actinomycetota > Actinomycetes > Nanopelagicales > Nanopelagicaceae > Planktophila. The sequence goes on along the minus strand of JBIIUL010000054.1, from coordinate 1,493 downwards.
GATCGCGTTATTTGAATAAGCACCAGCCATACCGCGGTCGGCAGAGATCACCAAGATCGCTGCGCGCTTTGGGCTTTCAGATGGTGTTGTAAGCGGGTGGATTACAGATGAGTAAGAAGCAACTGCGGATACGGCACGGGTCAACTCATTTGCATAAGGAGTTGAGGCTGCGACTCGTTGCTGCGCTTTGACAATACGAGAAGCAGAGATTAACTCCATTGCTTTCGTAATTTTCTTAGTCGCTTTAACGGATCGCATCCGTCGGCGATAAACGCGAAGTTGAGCACCCATGAGTTACTTCTTCACCGCCGGAGGAACGAACTTGGTAATTGCTTCTGCGCTCTCTGAATCAAGTGCTTCAGCTGGAGCATCATTTACGATGCCCGCTGCAGATGGCTTAAATTGCTTCTTGAAATCAGCGACTGCTGACTTCATCTTTGCAACAGTGTCATCTTCTAGCTGCTTGGTCTCAGAGATTACCGTGAAGATATCTTTACGTTCGCGACCGATGAAGTCGAGAAGTTCAGATTCAAAGCGACGGATATCGGCAACTGCAACAGAATCGAGTTCTCCTGAAGTTCCCGCCCAGATCGAAACGATCTGACGCTCTAGTGAATAAGGTGAGTACTGACCCTGCTTTAGAAGTTCAACCATACGTGCACCGCGCTCGAGTTGAGCCTTTGATGCAGCGTCAAGATCAGAACCGAAAGCAGCGAACGCTTCTAGTTCACGGAACTGTGCGAGGTCAAGACGCAAGCGACCTGCGATCTTCTTCATCGCCTTAGTCTGTGCAGAACCACCAACGCGAGAAACAGAGACACCTACGTTGATCGCTGGGCGAACACCGGCGTTGAAGAGATCTGTTTCAAGGAAGCACTGACCATCTGTAATAGAAATTACGTTGGTAGGAATAAACGCTGAAACGTCATTTCCCTTTGTTTCAATGATTGGAAGGCCAGTCATTGAACCGCCACCGAGTTCATCAGAAAGCTTTGCGCAACGTTCTAGCAAACGTGAGTGTAAGTAGAAAACATCTCCTGGGTACGCTTCGCGGCCTGGTGGACGACGAAGTAGAAGTGAGACTGAACGGTAAGCCTCAGCTTGCTTTGAAAGATCATCGAAAACAATTAGAACGTGCTCGCCGTTGTACATCCAGTGCTGACCAATTGCAGAACCGGTGTATGGAGCGAGGTACTTGAATCCTGCTGGGTCTGAAGCAGGGGACGCGACGATTGTTGTGTACTCCATTGCGCCAGCTTCTTCGAGCGCACCCTTAACAGATGCGATCGTTGAACCCTTTTGACCGATAGCGACGTAGATACATTTAACTTGCTTCTTCTTATCGCCAGTTAGCCAGTTTTCGCGCTGGTTAATAATTGTGTCTACCGCAACTGCAGTCTTACCTGTCTGACGGTCACCGATGATCAACTGGCGCTGTCCGCGACCAATCGCTGTCATCGCATCGATCGCCTTGATACCAGTTGCAAGTGGCT
>JBIIUL010000053.1:0-7340 GCA_044340015.1 Candidatus Planktophila sp. | reverse complement strand
TTAACTCGGTATCGGTCGTAACCATGAAGTGGGCGGTGTGGAGAGTTTTAGAAACTAAAACGTGTGAAGTATCGACGCCATGGCGAACTAACCAAGCATCGTAATCCGGCCAATCAATACCAACGGCGGAAATTAGAATCGGTGTAAGGCCAAGTGAGCCCATGCCGAATGCGATATTTGCTGCACATCCCCCACGACGAACTTCCAAGCCATCTACAAGAAACGAGAGAGAAACTTTCTCAAGTGAACCTGCGACAAGAGAGTCGGTGAATTTTCCCGAGAAAGTCATCAGGTGATCCAAACCGACTGAACCGGCAACACCAATCTTCATGCAGCCACTATCTCGGTTACCAGCAAGTTGAAAAGATTTTTAATTGAAAGAATCTCCGCATGCGCATGATCCGCCGGCGTTGGGATTATCAATTGTGAAGCCTTGCTTCTCGATTGTGTCAACGAAATCAATGGACGCGCCCATTAGATATGGATCGCTCATCTTGTCTACGACAACTTTTACAGTTCCGAATTGATGCGAGATATCGCCTTCTTGATCGCGATCATCGAAATAGAGTTGGTAGCGCAAGCCTGAACAGCCACCTGGTTGAACTGCTACGCGGAGATAGAGATCATCGCGACCTTCTTGAGCAAGCAGTGCGGCAACCTTGGCTGCGGCAACTTCTGTCAGGACGATAGGGCCAGTCGATGCTGGCGCTTCTGTTGTTGAATTTGATGTCTCTGTAGTCATGGGTAAAGACTACCTGCCAGCCACTGTCGATGCGACAGCAAGGCTAAATATGCGCGAGAATGTGTCCATGTCCACACCCGCTCGTTCAACATCACTGACAGATCTCCTGCTTCTCGGGCAAGGTCGAGATCTGGCATCTGAGCGAGGCGTCTCGTGTACAGGCGAACTACCGGAAGCCAGCGATCCAGATTTAATCTCGCGAGCAAGGGTTGCACGAGCCGCACTCGGTGATCGCGCCCTCGTATTGGGTCATCACTACCAAAGAGATGAAGTAATTGAATTTGCAGATGTAACTGGTGATTCATTTAAATTGGCACAAGCTGCTGCAGCCCAATCGAGCGCAGAATACATAATCTTCTGCGGCGTTCACTTCATGGCTGAGAGTGCAGACATCCTCACCTCGAATAACCAGAAGGTGATTCTTCCCGACCTTGCCGCCGGTTGCTCGATGGCCGATATGGCTACTGCGAATCAAGTAACCCAATGTTGGAAAGATCTTGAAGAAGTTGGCGTTGCCCATAAAACAATTCCAGTTACATATATGAACTCATCGGCCGCGATTAAGAGTTTTACTGGCGAACATGGCGGAACTATCTGTACATCATCGAATGCCAAGAAGAGTATGGAATGGGCGCTTACCAAGGGCGAGAAAATTCTCTTTCTCCCCGATCAGCATCTCGGTCGAAATACGGCAGTACTTTCACTTGGCCTGACTCTCGAAGATTGTGTCCTCTGGAATCCATGGAAACCAATGGGCGGTTTAACTCCTGAAGAAATTCGTGGAGCCAAAGTAATTTTATGGCGAGGTCATTGCTCTGTTCATGGTCGCTTCACTTTGGAATCTGTGAACGAGGTGAGAAAACAAGTGCCTGGAGTAAAGGTGCTAGTTCACCCTGAGTGCCAACATGATGTTGTTGCTGCCGCTGATGTCGTTGGCAGTACCGAAGCGATCATCAAAACTGTCGAGCAATCACCTTCTGGGAGCGCTTGGGCGATTGGTACCGAGTTGAACCTAGTTTCACGTCTTGCCAAAGCCCACCCCGATAAGAAAATAGTCTTTCTAGATAAGACTGTTTGCTACTGCTCGACGATGAACCGAATTGATCTTCCACACCTAGTTTGGGCGATGGAGTCTTTAGTTGATGGACACGTCGTAAATCAGATTAGCGTTTCCCCAGAAATTGCCAAGTACTCCAAACTCGCACTAGAGCAGATGCTCGCTCTATAGTTTGCCCATGACTTCTACTCCAGAAAATAGCCAGAAAAAAGGTCGCCCAACTCCAAAGCGTAAAGAGGCTCAAGCTGCAACGAAGGTCTCTTCTCTTGCGCCAGCATCGACAAAGGCTGAGAAGAAGCGCGCTAAAGATCAAGCGCGCGCCGCTCGCTTGTTACAGCGTCAGGCTTATCTACGCGGGGATGAGAACGCGCTCCCAATGCGTGATCGCGGACCGGAGAAGAGATTTGTTAGAAATTACATCGATGCCCGTCGTTCGATCGGTGAATATTTCCTTCCAATCATCGGATTTGTGTTGATACTTTCCTTGATCCCGTTAAGCATTTTTGCAGTTGCTGGAATCGTAATTATGTATAGCGTTCTCGTGTTCTCGATACTCGATGGGTTCTTCTTATCGCGCAAAATTAAGGCTGAAGTCAGCATGCGCTTTCCAGATAAGAGCACAAAGGGGCTAGGGCTTTACGGTTGGCTACGTTCTACACAAATGCGGCGTATGCGCGCTCCTAAACCCCAGGTAAAAGCTGGAGATAAGGTTTAGCGAGATTCCGCTTTAAACCAAACCACCTTAAATAAGGAACTCAACCCCTTGGGTTTGGGCTCTTGGTTTCCTTGGGATCAGTTGTTGGGATATTTCCGAGCGCCTTATCAATGGCATGCATAACATCAGCCGATAACTTAACTCCCGATGCTTTTACATTCTCCTTAACCTGCGCCGGCTTTGTCGCCCCCATAATTGCGCTGGAAACATTTGAATTCTGAAGTACCCATGCGATCGATAGTTGACCCATAGTTAAATTCAGTTCCTGAGCGATCGGCGCTAAATTTTGAACTGCACTGAGTACATCCTCGCGCATCCAGCGTGAGATGTTCTCTGCACCTGATTTTTTATCTGCGGCGCGAGAGCCCACCGGCAACTTCTTACCTGGCAGATATTTTCCAGTCAGAACTCCCTGTGCCATAGGCGACCAGACGATCTGTCCAATGCCTTCGCGTTTGCTCAGAGGTACTACCTCGGCTTCAATAACACGCCAAAGCGCAGAATATTGCGGTTGGCTAGAGATGAATCGGTTATATCCCTTCGCATCTTGAATACGCAGCGCATCAGAAATCTGCTTTGCATTCCATTCCGAGAAACCAATGTAGTGAACTTTTCCAGAGCGAATCAAATCATCGAAAGCGCTAAGCGACTCTTCGAGCGGGGTATCGTGATCAAAGCGATGCATCTGGTAAAGATCGATGTGATCGGTATTGAGACGCTTTAGCGATGCATTACAAGATTCAATAATATGTTTGCGAGATAAGCCGCGGTCATTCTTGCCAGAACCAGTTGGCCAATAAACCTTGGTAAATAGTTCGTACGATTCCCGCTTAATGCCCTTGAGCGCACGACCTAAAACGGATTCGGCTTTAGTGGCGGCATATACATCTGCGGTATCGAATGTTGTGATGCCTAGATCGAAGGCTGTACGCACGCATTTGGTTGCCGCATCTGCCTCTACCTGAGAACCGTGGGTAATCCAATTTCCGTAAGAAATCTCTGAGACATACATTCCTGAACTGCCGAGGCGACGATATTCCATAGGCGAAACCATACCCCCACTTGCCTGACTGCACATCAGGCGTGGTGAATTGCTATCACCGCTGTCCTATGGTTCTCTTCGCAGGTAGTTGCAACGTAGCTACCTACAACTAAATATCTAAACTTTCTCCTGAGGGGAAGTCGGTGAAAATCCGACGCTGACCCGCAACCGTAAGAGTTCCTTGGCTATTAAAGCGCCAGCAGAACTTAAGTCGGATTACCTCATGAGAAAGCGTAATTGACCAACACCCGCCGAGGTTTGCGGGGCGTAGTCTCAAGAAAAAGTAGATTGAATACTTTTATTGCGCTACCCCTGTGAGACTCTTAATTTCTAGAGAGGCTCCACAGTAATAATGTTTAACTTAAAAATATCTAGCGGAAAATCATCCCGCAAGTTCACCCCAACGTTATTTGTTCTAGCCCTTGTTGCTGCTCAAATAATTCCAGTTGCTTCAGCCAACGCTGCCGAAAAAGGCTGGCGCTATTGGGGTTATTACCAAGCAGCTCCTGGGGCAACTAAGTGGACTGCAGCAATGACCGGCCCAACAGTTGATATTGAAGATGGCGCCGTTGAAGGCTGGTCATTTGTTTTCAGCAGCGATGACATCCCATCAACTCCCCCTTCAGTAAAGCCAAACTTTGCATCTATCTGCGGAAAAACAAAGGCTGATAAAGATACGAAGCGAATCGCTTTGGTGATTGATTTCGGTTCCAAGGCCTACGCACCAAAGGGCGAGAAGGTAAAGAAGCCAATCTCTACTTGCGTTCGCACTGCGAAAACTTCTCAAGGCATAGATGTTCTTGGAATGGTTATGAAAGTGCGCGCTGCAAAGAGCGGACTTATCTGCGGTCTAAATGGTTACCCAGCGAAAGAGTGTGGTGCTGAAATCGCAACCCCAACTTCGCTGAAGAAGAAATAGAAGATCCAATACCTATGAAATCGCTGCACCCGCTTACTTGGTGGCTTTGGAGTATCGCCTTAATCGTCACGGTTATACGTGCCAATAGCGCTCTCTACGCCGCTTTAGTTATTGCGGGTGCGGCGATTTTAGTTAAACGTTTTGCGGGAGATTTTCCTTGGTCAAAGAGTTTCTGGTTCTCACTTCGTCTGGGTATCTTTATTTTGATTATCAGAGCAGTAACCGGCGTCTTAATCGGTGTGCCAATCCCCGGAACGAAAATCATTGAGCTTCCGATTCTTCCTTTACCTGATTGGATGGCGGGAATACGAATTGGTGGCGTCGTAACTCAAGAGCGACTGGCTTCATCTCTGCATGAGGGGTTGATAATTGTCTCTGTGATCGCGCTCTTTGGAGCAGCGGTATCACTTACCAGTCCTCATAAAATGTTGCGCGTTCTTCCTGTGATCGTTTATGAGTTTGGAGTCGCGATTGTTATCGCCACTTCATCGCTTCCGCAACTTGTCGCCAGTTACTCGCGCATCAAACGCGCTCGAATCCTTCGAGGCGATGAGAAACCAAAATTCAAATCAATAGCCCTTCCATTACTGGAAGAAGCACTTGCTAAATCTCTCGATCTTGCAGCGGCGATGGATTCGCGCGGGTATGGCGTAAGTCGAGTGCGGTCGCGTTACCGACCGATTAAGTGGCGCCTAGCTGATTCAGCAGTTTTCTCTAGCGGACTCTTCCTAGTGGCCTCGGTATGGCTGGTGACTGCGTGATCAAATTTTCAAATGTCTCACTCGTCTATCCCACATCGACGCAAACGATTTTAGAAGGACTGACATTTACAATTGAGGAAGGAGAAATGGTTCTGGTTATTGGATCAACCGGAACCGGAAAATCTTCACTCTTACGGTTAATCAATGGCTTGGTCCCCCATCACACCGGCGGAATTTTGGCAGGAGATGTGACAGTTGATGGGATTTCTACTCAACTAGTCCGTCCAGGTGAATTGGCTCATCTAATTGGAATTGTGGGACAGAACCCAAGTAGCGGCTTTGTAACCGATACCGTTGAAGAAGAACTTGTCTTTAGCATGGAGTCGCTAAATGTCGCCCCTGATGTAATGCGCAAACGCGTTGAAGAGATACTTGATTTATTAGCCTTGGCGCCGCTTCGTAACCGAGCGATTTCAACTCTCAGCGGTGGTGAGCAACAACGTTTAGCAATCGGTAGCGCGCTTGTGATGCATCCCAAGATTTTGGTTTTGGATGAACCAACTAGCGCACTTGACCCGATCGCAGCCGAAGAAGTCCTCTCAATCATCCATCGCTTAGTACACGACCTCAGCCTGACAGTTGTGATTGCAGAACATCGCCTAGAGCGAGTAATTGGCTTTGCTGATCGAATAATTCATATCGCCGGAGATGGCCAAGCCCAGATCGATCTTCCGGAAAATATCTTGAAAAACTCAGATATCGCTCCCCCAATTGTCCATTTATCTCGCGCGCTTAAATTGGATCAACTCGGGCTTAGTGTTCGTGACGTCCGAAGAATGACCGAAGATGTCAGGCACAAAGGAAAAGAGAATCCGCAGGTAATAAAGGAAACGACTCCCACAGCTATCGCGGTTAAGGGAGCTTCGATCTCTTACGGTTCTCATCTGGCGCTAAAGAACGTAAATGCACTTGTGCTGGAAGGTGAAATTGTTGCCTTGATGGGTCGCAACGGGGCCGGCAAGAGCACTCTCCTGCAATCTATCGTCGGTGTTAAAGATTTAGATCGCGGTGAAATATCAATCTTCTCCCATCCCCCAATGAGTTTAAAGGGAGCCTTACGTCGCACAACGGTGGGCTACATCCCGCAAGAACCTAGCGATCTCTTATATGCCCAAAGCGTTGCGCAAGAGTGCGAACAAGCAGATAAAGATAATGGAATCGCTAGCGGTACAACCTTTGCGCTGCTTCAAGAACTAGTGCCTTCAGTTTCGCCAGCGACCCATCCACGGGATTTATCGGAAGGACAACGTCTGGCACTGGCGCTAGCTGTGGTTCTTTCTGCTCAACCGCGCGCGCTGATCCTGGATGAACCAACGCGTGGATTGGATTATCAATCTAAATCCTTGCTTATTGAGATTCTCAAAGACTTCGTCGCAAAACCTGGAAGAGCTGTTGTTATAGCAACTCACGATGTTGAACTCGTTGCCGAACTAGCCGATCGAGTTATCTTCTTATCTGAAGGTGAAGTTGTTGCAGACGGACCAACGCTAGATATTTTGTTGGCATCTCCCGCCTTTGCACCCCAGGTCGCTAAAGTGATGGCACCGCGTCGATGGTTAACGGTTAACGATGTAATGCGTGCGCTAGATCAAGAAGCTGGCCATCAATGAAGTATTTAACTAGCGATGTATATCGTTTCAGTGGCAGATCTAAAGTTGCGCTCCTATTGGTTTCGACCACAGTCTTTGCGGGCTTTACCTGGCCCTTCTATGTGCAATCTCAGAGTTCGGCACAGTTTGCACAATACTTTTTCTGGGCAGCTGTTCCTGCCTCAATCTTTTTACTAATCGCGCAACTGAGTGATTCTGGGTTAGATGCTAAATCTGTTGCGCTGCTTGGAACTCTCGCCGCCCTTCTTGCTGCGCTTCGACCGCTAGGGGCTGGCGCAGTTGGGCTTGAACCGATGTGGTTTCTCTTAATTCTTTCAGCGCGTGTATTCGGTTCGGCTTTTGGTTTCTTACTTGGTGTGCTCGGAATGCTCGCATCTGCACTATTAACTGGTGGATTTGGACCCTGGCTTGCTTATCAACTCTTCGCCGCTGGCTTAGTTGGTTTATTCGCTGGCTCTTTTCCAAAAAGGTTCAAGGGGCGCACAGAAATTCTC
>JBIIUL010000052.1:0-7382 GCA_044340015.1 Candidatus Planktophila sp. | reverse complement strand
ATCGGGAATTGGTGGCGGTGGACGCTACGACGGCCTGATGGAGATTCTCGGTGGACAAGCACTTTCTGGCATTGGCTTTGGTCTTGGAGTAGATCGCGCCCTGCTTGCTGCACAAGCAGAAGGAGTTCTAGTTGGAAATCAATTCTCGTCAGATTTATTCATAATTCCTTTAGGCGAAAACCAGATGAGCGCATGCTTATCGATTGCAGCGAAACTGCGTACAGCTGGTATTCGTACGGAGATCGCATTTGGTGATCGCGCCTTGAAGGGTGCGATGAAGGCTGCCGATAAAAGTGGTTCTCGCTATGTAATCGTTCTAGGCGATAGCGAACTTGCCTCAGGCAGCGTGGAAGTTAAACGCATGAGCGATGGCAGCACGAGATCGGTTAAGATTGAGCAATTACAGAGCGTTCTACTCGGGGATCTCTGACCAACGTTTTTCAATCATTAAAGGCGGCTTTTTAAATGTTACGTACTCACGATGCTGGCGCTCTACGCGCAAGCGATGCTGGTCAGACGGTAAGCCTGGCTGGTTGGGTTGCTCGCCGCCGCGATCACGGTGGTGTTGCATTTATCGACTTACGCGATGCCACAGGTTCAGTTCAAGTAGTTATTCGCGACGAGGCTCTTGCTGGATCACTTCGCGCCGAATGGTGTCTGCAGATAAAGGGTGAAGTTGTACTGCGCCCTGATGGCAATGCAAATTCTTCAATTCCAACTGGCGCGATTGAAGTCATGGGCGATGACATTGTTGTTCTCAGTGAAAGCGCTGCACTTCCTTTTCCCGTTGATAGCGGAAATGATTCCGAGATTTCTGAAGAGGTGCGCCTTAAGTACCGCTACCTAGACCTGCGTCGCGAGAAACCGGCTGCAAATATGCGCCTTCGCTCAAAGGTAACTTCAACAATTCGTCGCGTTATGGAAGATCTTGATTTCTTAGAGATTGAGACACCATATCTGACTCGGAGTACGCCAGAAGGTGCGCGCGACTTTTTAGTTCCAGTTCGTCTGCAACCCGGAAGTTGGTATGCACTTCCGCAATCTCCTCAGCTATTTAAGCAACTCTTGATGGTTGCAGGAATGGAACGCTATTACCAAATCGCACGCTGTTTCCGTGATGAAGATTTCCGTGCCGACCGCCAACCAGAATTTACTCAACTAGATATTGAGATGTCTTTCATTGATCAGGCAGATATCTTGGCAGTTGCCGAAAAACTCTTGGTTAAGATTTGGAAAGAGGCTGTTGGTTACGATATTCCAACTCCGATTCGCCATATGACATATGCAGATGCGATGCAGAACTATGGTTCAGATAAACCTGATCTACGTTTTGGATTGCAGTTAGTTGAGCAAACTCAATTCTTTAAAGATACTGAGTTCCGCGTCTTTCAAGCTCCTTATGTTGGAAGCGTCGTAATGCCAGGTGGAGCATCATCACCACGTCGCGAACTTGATGCTTGGCAAGATTGGGCAAAGGCGCGCGGTGCAAAAGGCCTTGCATACATACTTGTAAATGAGGATGGAACTCTGGGCGGGCCAGTCTCAAAGAACATTTCCGAGAAAGAGACTGCTGGAATCGTTGCAGCTGCCGGTGCAAAACCTGGAGATGCAATCTTCTTCGCCGCCGGCGATCGATCATCATCTCTTTCACTTCTTGGCGCAGTTCGTTTAGAAATTGGCAAGCGTTGCAATCTGATTGCTGAAGGCGCATGGGAATTTCTTTGGGTTGTCGATGCTCCAATGTTCGAACCAACGGACAATGGTGGATGGACAGCAGTGCACCACCCATTTACTGGTCCAAAGCCAGAATTTGCGAAAACTTTCTCATCTGATCCAGCGAAGGCTTTGGCATATGCATATGACATCGTTCTTAACGGAACTGAACTCGGTGGTGGATCGATTCGTATCCATGATCGCCAGATTCAAAAAGATGTCTTCTCTGTCATTGGGTTAAGCGATGAAGAAGCGGTAAGCAAATTTGGTTTCTTACTTGAAGCTTTTAATTACGGCCCACCACCACATGGCGGAATTGCACTTGGTTTAGATCGAGTTTGCGCACTTCTAACCGGAAGCGACTCAATCCGTGAAGTTATCGCCTTTCCAAAGACTGCAAGCGGGGGAGACCCGTTAACTGGGGCGCCTACGCCAATTACTCCAGCACAGCGTAAAGAGAGTGGAATTGATGAAGTTGCAAAGGTAGATAGCCAGAAGTAATGGCTATCTCAGGTAGGCTAGCGATTGTTAGCAGAGTATTAGTCGAAGTTAAGTGAGGATGGAAATGGTTACCGGTCCAGGCGGAATAGCAACGATTATTGCGGCATGCTCACTACTTGTTATCGCCATCGCTATCTCTTATGCAGTAATCCGCATTGGTCGCCTCGTAGATGAGGCAAGAGCCTCACTGAAGGTTCTTACAGATGAGACTGCACCGTTGATTCACGAATCGACCCGCACAGTAGAACTAGTAAATAGCCCCCTTGAAAGTTTTGCGCGCATCACGAAGAACGTAGAAGATGTAACGACAAAAGTTGCGGATGCAACTACAGGATTCATGGATAAGAGTGGTCCTGCGGTAAAGGTCGCTGGCGCGCTAATTAGCGCGGCTGGAATGAGTAAATCTCGCTCTAAAAAGAAGAAGAAGGCTGAGTGATCTCCAAACGTGGAATCCGCCGAGATACGCTCACGCTGGCTGCGCTTTTTTGAAAGCGATAACCGCGAAGGTTTAACCCATACTGTTGTTCCATCAGCATCTTTAATTGCAGATGATCCAAATCTCTTACTTGTAAATGCAGGAATGGTTCCTTTTAAACCCTATTTTCTTGGCGAGGTAACTCCTCCCTTTAAGCGTGCAACTTCGGTACAGAAATGTGTTCGCACTCTTGATATCGATGAAGTTGGAAAGACAACTCGCCATGCATCATTTTTCCAGATGTGTGGAAACTTCTCTTTTGGAGATTATTTTAAAGAGGGTGCGATCGCGCTTGCTTGGGATCTTTTAACTCGGCCTATCGCAGATGGTGGTTATGGTTTTCCGGAAGATAAGTTATGGGTCACCGTTTATCTAACCGATGATGAAGCAGCAGATATCTGGCATAAGAAGATCGGCATACCAAAAGAGCGAATTCAGCGCCGGGATATGGCAGATAACTTCTGGTCGATGGGCGTTCCAGGGCCTTGCGGACCCTGTTCAGAGATTTACTTCGATCGCGGACCTGCCTACGGAAAAGATGGCGGCCCTATCGCGGATGAAAATCGTTACTTAGAAATTTGGAACCTCGTATTCATGCAGAACGAACGCGGAGCCGGTGGCGGTAAAGATAGCTATCCAATTTTGGGCGAGCTTCCTGCAAAGAGCATTGATACTGGCCTTGGTTTAGAGCGTACTGCGGCACTATTGCAAGGCGTAGAGAATATTTACGAGATTGATACAACGATGCAGATTTTGAATAAAGCGATGGAGTTAACCGGCGTTAAATACGGCTCATCTGAAAAGTCAGATATCGCTCTTCGCGTAATTGCTGACCATGCTCGAACATCTGCGATGTTGATTGGCGATGGCGTAACTCCTGGCAATGAAGGTCGTGGCTACGTTCTGCGTCGCATGATGCGACGCACAATTAGAAATATGCGCTTGCTGGGTACCAATGATCCGATCATGTCGGAGCTCACAGTTGCAGCCATCGGCGCAATGGGGCCACAGTATCCGGAGCTAGTTACAGATAAGAAACGAATCTTGGCGGTTTCAGTTTCAGAGGAAGAGTCATTCCTGCAGACGCTAAAGAGCGGAACCCAGATCTTTGACATGGCTTCAACCGAACTAAAGAAATCTAAGAAATCGGTACTGCCTGGCGAAGAAGTCTTCAAATTGCATGACACTTATGGTTTTCCTTTTGATCTCACTCTTGAAATGGCGCGCGAAGAAGGCTTAGAAGTGGATGAGGCTGGTTTCACACGCCTAATGAAAGAACAACGCGATCGCGCTAAGGCCGACGCTAAGGCGAAGAAGAGCGGCCACACTGATCTGAGTGAGTACAAGAAGATCGCCGACAGTAAAGGCGCATCCGAATTCCTCGGTTACACAAAGACCGAAACTGAATCTCAGGTCAATGGAATTTTGGTTGATGGTATATCCGTAACATCTGCGCAATCGGGGAGCGATGTCGAGATAGTTCTAGATCGCACCCCTTTCTACGCGGAAGGCGGTGGACAGTTAGCCGATGGTGGACGCATTGTTTTAAGTAATGGCGCGGTTATTGAAATTGAGGACGTGCAAGCACCCGTTACCGGATTATCTGTTCATCGCGGTCGAGTTATCTCGGGTGAAGTTGGTGTAGGGGATAAGGGCCTAGCGACTATCGATCAAGAACGTCGAGATGGAATCTCTCGCGCACACACTGCCACCCATATGGTTCATAAAGCATTCCGTGAAATGTTAGGCGAGACCGCAACTCAAGCAGGATCAGAGAACTCACCAGGACGTTTTCGTTTCGATTTCCCATCAACTGGTGCGGTCTCTGAAGGCCTTCTAAATGATGTAGAAGCGCGCGTAAACACGCTGCTACTAGATAACCTTGAAGTAAGCGCAGAAGTTATGTCGCAAGATGAAGCGAAGAAGATTGGCGCGATGGCGCTTTTTGGAGAGAAGTACGGCGACCGGGTTCGCGTAGTTTCCGTTGGAGATTGGGCCCGCGAACTCTGTGGCGGAACACATGTGCAGCGCTCTGGTCAATTAGGTGTTGTAAAACTGTTAAGTGAATCCTCAATTGGCGCTGGCGTACGTCGCGTTGAAGCCCTAGTTGGCGTGGATGCTTACCGATTCCTGGCCCGCGAACATATCTTGCTCAATTCGTTAACATCGCTGATCAAAGGCTCACGCGCAGAGGAACTTCCAGAACGAATCTCAGAACTACTGACTAAGTTTAAAGAGATCGAGAAAGAGCTAGCGCAGGTTAGATCAGCTGCGGCAATGGCTGATATTTCGAAGTTCGCTTCGGGTGCAAAGCAGATTGCTGGTGCGACGTTTATCGCTAATCGCATTCCAGATGGCATAGCAGTTGAAGATCTTCGCAAGATCGCGCTTGAGCTTCGCAATCGTGACTCAGATAGCGTCGTAGCCTTGGTCAGTGTCGTCGATGGAAAACCCGTACTAGTCGTTGCCACAAGTGATGCCGCTCGCGCACGCGGAGTAAAAGCAGGCGCATTGGTCAAGATTGGTTCAACGGTTCTGGGCGGTGGTGGTGGTGGAAAAGATGATTTCGCACAGGGTGGCGGAACTGAGATTTCGGAGATTGATAAAGCGTTACAAGCGATTGAACTCGCAATAAGCGGGAAGTAATGGCAAGGCTAGGCCGGCGGATCGCATTTGATTATGGCGATGTCCGTATCGGCGTAGCAATCTGTGATCCTGATGGTTTACTGGCTACGCCTTTGGAAGTTCTACAGAGTAAAGACCCCAAATTGTTAGTCAAAATCAACGAACTTGTTCAAGAGTACGAGCCAGTTAAGTTTTACGTGGGAGAGCCCAAGCAACTTAGTGGCGTTGATTCAGTTGCTGCAGAAAAGGCGATGAAATTTGCAGAGAAACTTAGCGCTAAATTCGATATCGAAATAACTATGGTTGACGAGCGCCTATCTACGGTATCGGCAAGCCGACAATTGCGAGACGCGGGAGTCGATGCCAAAAGCGCAAAAACTCTGATTGATTCTGCCGCGGCCGTTGCGATTCTTGAACAAGGGTTGGCACTTGATAAGAGATAGAAAAGCGCTTATTCGCGTTGCTTTAGCCCTAGCTTTTGTCTTTATCTTTACTGCGGGAGTTCATGAGCTGCGCAAGACATCAGCGGCACCTGATTTTTCCTGTTCCAATGAATCTGCAGCAGCTAAGAAAATAGCAGAGGCAGATATTGTGATAGAGATCGGCGCAGGCGCAACTGGTTCAGATATCGCAGCCCAACTCTTTGAGAAAGGTGTCGTTAAATCCGCCAGAGCTTTCTTCGGGGTGGCAGTAGGTGATTCGCGCGCTGCAAAGATTGCTCCGGGATCTCACATCATCTCGCCCGAACTCTGCGCAAAGGATGCTCTCGAACAACTTTTGGATAGTAAGCGGATCGCTGGCTTAATCAATATCGTCGAAGGCGAATGGAACTCTGAAGTTTTTGAAGATATGGTCAAAGTTGGATATTCGCGCGCCGTTATTAAGGATGCCCTAGTTCAATTGAAGTTGCCGGCCGGGTTCAAATCGTTAGAGGGACTTCTCTTCCCTGCGCAATATTCGTTCGCCAAAGGAACAACAGCGGGCGTCGCTATCGCGACCATGGTTGAGAGATCTAAGGCTGAAATGAAGGGCGCCGGTATTCTGGAAACCAACGGAAAGTTCAGCGCTCAAGAGCTTTTAACTATCGCCTCAATAATTCAAGCAGAAGGTGGTTTGCAGGATTTCACTAAGGTTTCGAGAGTAATTTTCAATCGCCTAGAGAAGGGCATGCCGCTGCAGATGGATTCAACGGTTCATTTCGCACAGAAGTTACGGGGCAATATCTTCCTGAGTACCAAATCCACCTTATTGAATTCCCCGTATAACACCTACCGCAAATACGGCCTACCACCTGGCCCGATTGGAAATCCGGGAAGGCAAGCCATGCTTGCAGCAGTTAACCCTGAACCAGGTGATTGGATTTACTTCATCACCGTTGCACCTAATGACACTAGATTTACCTCATCCTTTGAAGAGTTTGGCGTATGGAAAGTTGAATACAAGAAGAATTTACGTGCTGGTCTATTCGAGAGTAAAGAGTGATTAACGCATGAATGACAAAGCCCTAAAGGCTGCCGTGCTTGGTTATCCAATTGCACATTCCCTCTCGCCGGTTTTACATGGCAAGGCCTTCGAGATACTTGGGATTGCAGGCAGCTATGAAGCGATTGAAGTTGAAAGTGGCGGACTATCAAAGTTCCTCAAGAGTCAAGGGCAAAGTTACGACTATCTATCTCTCACCATGCCTCTGAAAGAAGAGGTTTTAGATATCGCTAAAGAATCAAATATCGATGTTGACGAACTCGCGCAAAGAATTCAATCGGTTAATACCCTCGTCAGAAAAGGTTCGGATTGGAGCGCTACCAGTACTGATGGATCGGGATTCATCAAAGCTTTAGCAAATGCGGGATACGATCATTTCAACTCGGTTTTGATTTTAGGAGCCGGAGGTACGGCTCGCGCTGTTGCGGGTGCTCTCGACGATATTGCTGACAACGTTTCTATTATGGGTAGAAGCGTTCGGCGAAATGTTGGAATAGCCGCTTGCTTCACAAAATTATCGCCAGAGTTCATCGTTTGGGATGATCAAATCGATCTTCGCCAATTCGATCTAATTGTAAATACAACG
>JBIIUL010000051.1:0-7392 GCA_044340015.1 Candidatus Planktophila sp. | reverse complement strand
TCAAGAATGACCATTAATTCATAGTGACGCATGCGTTAACCCGACCTCCTCTGGACTAAGACGGCCACGGTATTTCCGTGACAGGAGGGTTAGTGCTTCTTTGTTTAGCCCCCGATGGAAGCCTCACGCTGAAGGGTTAAGGGTACGCGTTGCCGCTTTCAAAGAGAAATTCACGCAGGGATCTGTGGGCGGCTGGGCCCTGGGTGCCCCCGGCCAGGCCACGGCGCACGAAGATCGCGATTAAGTAGATCGTGGCGGCAATACGGAGCAGAGAAATAAGTGCATAACCGTAGAGCGGCAGACCAAATGTTGCGCCAGTAACGGTCGCTAAGTGTTGCCAAATAGCAACGTGATAAATCACTTCAGCGCCTTGCCAGATCCAGAAGGCATGTAAGTCGCGTTTATCAATCAGCGCGATTACCGCAAGTGGGGTTAGCCATAAAACATATTGTGGTGAGTAAACCTTGCTAGCCACCATCACCGATGCGAGAACGATGAAGCTAAGAGAAGCAAGTGATGGAATGGTGCGGAGTTCGAGAATATAAATTGTGATTGCGGCAAAAGCTGCGAGTAATACGAGAATTGATATGTAGTTTAAATCTGGTAGATAAACGCCGAGCGCAGAGAGCGCATACCAAATAGATCCCCAATCCGAACCGCGCGAAAGATTTAATTGATAGAAACGCAACCAACCTTCCGGGGTTGTTAAGTAAACCGGCAGATTGATTGCAGCAAATGTTGCGATTGTTATTAAAAGATAACGGAGCGCTGCCGGGATTTTATTGCGGCGTAAGAAAATGAAAGCAATGGGAAGTAGTAAGAAGATCGGCATGAACTTTGTTGAAATTGAAAGTCCCAGCGCTAGCGCACTTAAATCTAATTTCTTTCGATCAAACCAGTAGATCGCACCTAACATTGAAATAATTGCCCAGAGATCCCAGTTGATATAGAGCGAGGCAATAACAGCTGGTGCAAGCGGTGTTAGGTAAGAAAACTCGGGGCGCATCTTGGCGACAATTAGTGAGATGAAGATAAAGAGTAGAGCTAGAAAAAAGATATTTGCGTAGAAATAATTTTGAACTGCGTTATCACCCGTTGGAACTATTTTTGCAACCGCCCACATAATCGCGCCGGTTACAACAGGATATTCAACGGATGCATCGCCATTGCTATAGGCCCATTCGCCTTTATTTAAGCCTCTTTCGCCAAATAGGGCTGGTAGGTCTGAGTAACAAGCATGAACATATTGATCGGGAGTCGCCCAATCATTTGCACTGCATTGGTTAAATTTTGCGAAACTTAAGAGTGAAGCAAGTATTGCTAGCGCAATTAGCGCGCGTGCACTTGTGCGCACGAGTTAATCTTCTTTTCTTACCTGAACGCCGCCGCTAGTCATGACTATCGGATCAAGTCCACCAATATTTGAAGGCGCTGGGAAACTCATCTCTGGTTGGCCTCTTAGCGCACCCTTCATAAATGCAGTCCAGATTCGCGCTGGGAAAGTTCCACCTGTAACAGATGTTAAGCCACCAATACCGTTTAGTGATTCTGATGCGCTATCGCGGAAGAGCGCAACTGCTGCAGAAAGTTGTGGGGTGTATGCGCTAAACCAAGCAGAGGCATTTGACTGGCTAGTTCCGGTCTTTCCGGCTGCCGGACGACCTAGTGCAAGTGCGGCAGAACCTGTGCCGCCATTTACAACGCTCTTAAGGGCATAAGTTAAATCAGCCATTACATCTTTGGAAAATACCTCTTGGGTTTGGGAAGTTCCTTCGTAGAGCAAGCCTTTATTTGGTCCCGTTACAGATGAGATTAGATATGGTTTTGAGTAAATTCCTTGTGCTGCAAATGTCGCATAAGCATTGGCAACATCGATCACATGTGGGCTCGCAACACCAAGGGTTACAGATGGCGCTGGCACCATGGCGACAGATTCAGGGATGCCGGCACGGCGTGCGGCGTCAACGACTTTATCTAGCCCAGCTTTTTGTCCAAGCGGAACATAGATGGTGTTGATTGAGAACTTAGTTGCTTGCAAGAGATCGATCTGTCCCCAACCTTCATTTCCATAATTGGAAACTTCATATGGTTTTCCTAGATCATCAAAGATTTGTGGTGAATCACCGTTCCACATTGAAGTAAGTGGAATACCTGCTTCAAGCGCGGCAATAAGTGCGAAGGGCTTAAAAGTAGAGCCGGCTAGCGCAATTGACTGTGTGGCATCGTTTAATTGGCGCTCTAAATAGTCTCGTCCACCATACATCGCAATAATTTCGCCAGTTCCTGGTCGAATTGCCGCTAAACCAATTCTTAAATTATCTGGCGCCTTCTTTGGATAGAACTTAGTGACTGCATCAACTGCAGATTGTTGTGCACGCTGATCTAGCGTTGTTTTAATTACTAGACCACCAACAAGTAATTGGTCTTCAGTAAAACCTAACTTGCCCATCTCTTTCTGAACCGCAGCAACGATATGTCCTTTAGGACCACTGAGCTGTCCTGTTGTGGTGCGCGGAATAACAGTTGGGAACTTTGCCTTTTCCGCATCTTCAGCGGTGATCCATTCGCGTTCTAACATTCCATCAATTACATATTTAAAACGATTCTCTAGGCGTACGCCGTTCTCTTCAGAAAGTGATGGGTCGTAATAACCAGGAGAACGCAAAATACTTGCGATCACCGCCATCTGTGACAAGTTAAGTTGGCTTACGTTGCGATTGAAATATTGCTGCGATGCGGTTTGCACACCGTAAGCACCACGGCCAAAGTAAATAGTGTTTAGATAATTTTCAAGGATCTGATCTTTAGATAGAGAGTTCTCTAGCTTCAAAGAAATTACAAGTTCTCTTATCTTTCTTTGAATTGTGCGGCTCGGCGAGAGAAAGGCAGTTTTAGCGTATTGCTGGGTGATTGTTGATCCACCTTCGCCGGTTAAATTTCCAGAGCGTAAGTTGTTAAGTAGCGCGCGCGTAATACCAGTGATACTAAATGCCTTATTTGAATAGAAGTTGCGATCTTCGGCGGCTAGAACTGCGTTACGTAGATCTAGAGGAATCTTCGCTAGCGGCAAGATCTGACGGTTCTCGGATCCGATGCGCCCGATCTCTTGACCATTTGAATATTGAATAATTGTTGATTGGCTATTTACATAGGCATTTGGATCTGGAATTGAGACGGTAAACCAGGCAAATGCGAATAGCGTCGATCCAGCGATAAAACCGAAGCCGGCTAAGAAAATACCGGCGCGAATGAGTTTTCTGCGGATCATTTCTTAAGGTTACCCTTTAACCCAATCTTCATCTTCCAGGGTGCGTACGCGACGGGGTGGCTTTCGCTCACTTCCATCCCCTAATAGGTATGAAGAGCAGAGGTGGTTCCAAGAGCATTCACGGCAGACTTCAACGGTATAGACCGCAAATTCACCAAACTCTTTCTCCATTTCCAATAACTCAACCTCAGTCTTTATGCGACCTGAGAATTGTCCGAGTTGATCACCGAATGTGTAACGAAGTTCGACCAGTGATTCTTTCTTACAGACCGGACATTTTCGTTGCGCCTTCTCTCCATGATATTTAGCAGCGCGCATCAGATAAGGGTCGGCATCACAAGCATCGACTACTCCGCGAAAGAGCGCCAATAAAGTCGCGCGCTTATCGAGTGAATAATCGATGAACGAACGCTTGGATTTCATAGTAAGAGAAGAATAAACCTCTTTTGCAGGCTTTGCGCGACTACCCTTTGGCTATGAACGTCTGGCAGATTTTAACCGATCGTAAATTTGCTCGGTTACTTCGGCTGCGCTGGACTGGCCAGATAACCGATGGAATATTCCAGAGCGCCCTCGCCTCTTTCGTTTTATTTTCGCCAGAACGTCAAGCAAATGCACTTAACGCCGCTTTGGCCTTTGCTGTTGTTCTGCTTCCGTATTCGTTGATTGGTCCATTTGTCGGAACTATTCTGGATCGCGTTTCTAGGCAACGAGCGATCATGTTTGCAAACTTAGCTAGAGCAACAACTTTATCAATTATCGCTCTTCTTATTTTCCAAGGGAAAACTGGAATTGAGATGACCATCTTCGTTCTCGTTGCATTTGGTGTTAACCGATTAATTCTGGCGGGGCTTTCTGCGGGTATTCCGTTGATGATCGAAAGTAAATCTCTAATTACGGCTAACGCTCTTGCTGTAACTGGTGGCTCGGTATGGGTGGTTATGGGTGGCGGAATTGGGCTTGGTTTACGCCAATTAATTGATGGGGCAACAAGCGCAGATAAAGCAGATGGCTACATAATCATGGTGGCGGCAATCGGTTATTTAGTCGCGGCGTTCTTCGCCTCGTTGTTAAAACGAAAAGAGATTGGCCCGTTAGATCACGAAGTAAAGAACGCGAGCTTTACGCAAGGCTTAATTGAAATGCGTGAAGGTGTGCGTTTTCTTCGCCGACATATGGATGCGGCGCGTGGCATTGGGGCAATTGCAATTCATCGCGGTGGAATAACCGCGCTAACTCTCATCGCTCTTCTTTTGGAGCGTAATACCTTTAACGATCCGGCAGATAATGAAGCCGGTTTGGCTGGCTTGAGTTTTACCTTATCTATCGCTGCTGTTGGATTTGTGATTGGCGCAGTTTCAGCACCTTACGGAGTCCGCCGCGTTGGACGACATCGTTGGATGAGATTTTCACTTATAGCCAGCACCATGGGTCCTTTATTCATCTTATTTGTTCGTACACCACTAACTTTAATCTGCGCAGCTTTTCTCACCGCGTTATTTGGACAGAGTTTAAAAGTTACCAATGACGCTCTGGTGCAATCTAAAATTGATGATATTTTTCGCGGCCGAGTTTTCTCTGTATATGACGTAGTCGTAAACGGCGCGATAGTTTCCGGCGCTGTTATTGCCGCGCTACTTCTGCCAAATAGTGGCGATAGTTATCTAGTGCCGTTAATCGTTGCAACGATTTACTTTATCGCTGGGCTTCGCTTACTTCGCAGTGGGGTTTTCTTTGCTCCACCAGTTAAGTAGCTCTGCGGTAGCGCGTTCTTCACCGAGTGGGCCATTTTCAAGACGCAACTCAAGTAGATAATCCAAAGCCTTACCAACTGCTGCCGATGGTTTGATACCCAGCAAATTCATAACTTGTGCGCCATCTAAATCTGGTCGGATCTTAGAGAGTTCTTCTTGCTCCATTAATTTAGCGATACGTGCTTCGAGCGCGTCATAAGTCTTGGCTAAGCGTTCAGCTTTCTTAGCGTTTCGGGTTGTGCAATCAGCGCGAGTTAAAACATGTAGATGAACCAGTAAATCCCCAGCATCGCGCACATAACGGCGTACTGCAGAATCAGTCCATTCGCCATCTCCATAACCATGGAAACGTAGGTGAAGCGCTACTAGTGTTTCAACTTGTTCAATCGTGTCACCATCAAAGCGCAGCGCCTTCAATCTCGTTTTTGTTAGTCGCGCTCCAACTATTTCGTGGTGATGGAAAGAAACTCCTCCACCTGGAATTAAATTACGCGTCTTTGGTTTACCAATATCGTGAAGTAGCGCTGCAAGGCGAATAATTAAATTAGGGCCGCCTAGGCGATCTTCATGCGAAATCGCTTGCTCTAGAACAGTTATTGAATGCTCGTATACATCTTTGTGATGGTGATGCTCGTCAATTTCAAGTCGAAGTTTAGGAATTTCTGGAAGCACAATTTCGGCAAGACCTGTTTCAACTAAAATTGTAATTCCGGTACGCGGGTTCTGCGACATTAACATTTTGGTAAATTCATCTCGAACACGTTCGGCTGAAATTATTGAAATTCTTCCCGCCATATCTTTTATCGCTTGCAGAACATCGGGTGCGACCTCAAAGCCTAATTGGCTAGCAAAACGCGCAGCACGCATCATGCGCAGCGGATCATCAGAGAAAGAGTTCTCCGCCTTTGATGGAGTGCGCAAAACTTTCTTTGCTAAATCTTCAAGGCCATTAAAGGGGTCGATAAATTCTGGAGTTTTTGTAGTTAGCTCTAGCGCCATTGAGTTAACGGTGAAATCACGTCGCGACAAATCACCTTCGATTGAATCGCCGTATTCAACTTCTGGTTTGCGGCTTTCGGGGTCGTAACTTTCAGTTCGATAAGTTGTAACTTCTACAGTTGTATCACCGCGTTTTCCGGCAACAGTTCCGAATTCAATTCCGGTATCCCAAACGTTTTCCGCCCAACCTTGCAGAATTTTCTTTGTAACTTCAGGTCTGGCATCGGTTGTGAAATCTAAATCATTTCCAAGTCGTCCAAGCAGCGCATCGCGAACTGGTCCGCCAACTAACGCCAAGCGAAAACCTTGGGCGGCAAAACTTTGGGCGAGTGAACTTGCCAGCGGCGCCCGTTTAATGAGTGAGGCGATCGCGACTTCTCCCGCGGCTCCCAATGCACTCGTCACAAGACCAAGATTAGAGCAGTACCCTTGCTCTATGACCCCGGCACCTAGTGCGGGCAGCGAAGGTACGAAGAAAAAGCGCAGGCGCAGACGCCCCGCAAATCGCGCCCCACTTGCAAGTGATTCACCTGCCAAAGATGAGCAGGCGCAGAATAAACGCCCTTCAAAGAGCCCTGCCAAGAATCCGTCAAAGAGCCCATCAAGGGGCCCGGCAAAAAATTACGCCAAGCGAGTAGATGAAGTCAGCGCTGGCGGTTTGGTAATTGATCAAAGCGGCAAGAACGGCCTCTTGATCGGACGTATTGATCATAAAGATGCCAGCGGGAAACGAATTTTGTGGTCGCTACCAAAAGGTCATATTGAAGAAGGTGAAACCCCAGAGCAAGCTGCGCTGCGTGAGGTCGCTGAAGAAACCGGAATTGAATCTGCGATCGAACGCTCTTTAGGTGTAATTGATTTTTGGTTTATGGCCGGTGGTAAACGAATTCATAAAACCGTTCATCACTACTTATTCCGTGAAACCGGCGGTTTACTAGCGCCGCAGGAAAGTGAAGTAGATGAGGTTGGTTGGTTTCCACTTGCAGAAATCGTCGATCGCTTGGCTTACCCCGACGAGAAAAAGTTAATTGCTCGCACTGGAGCATCTGCTGAAGTTGGTGGCGAATGAAGAAGCTATCAGCGCTCTTTTTATCCTTGGCCTTTTTATTTATAAGTGTTCCGCATTCAGTTGGCGACGTAACTGTCACGAAATTAACTAGCAAGCCACACCAACTCTTTGACGGAACTTTTCGAAACGATGATCTGACCAATGATTTACTTCCTACCGGCAGATTAGGTAAGCCGCTAGAAAGTAAACCGAAAGGGCCACGTACCTGGGTTATTGATGGCGCACTGCTTGATGAAGTCGCTGCTATGGCGGCTGGATATGAGTTAAGTAACGGTGAATTAACTACAGGGCAACTCGTCGCA
>JBIIUL010000050.1:0-7400 GCA_044340015.1 Candidatus Planktophila sp. | reverse complement strand
TTTTTCGAGGGCATAGATCGGATCTGTCGCTGCTCCCTTTACCTGTGCATCTGCCAGAGCGATCGCTTGAACCGCCTTGGAAAGTGCGCGCGGTGTCCAACCTTGCAATTGGCGACGGGCTTTATCAATCTGCCACGGCGCCATACCAAGTTGTCCAGCGAGTTCGAAAGATTTAGCGCCAGTGGCAGAACCAGAAACTTTTGCCAGGCTGCGAAGTGCAGATGCAATTGCTGATGTCACCATTACTGGATCTGTGCCAGTTTCAATTGCGCTGCGCAGTGAAATCAACGCAGTTGGTAAGTTGCCATCGATAGTTGCATCAGCAACATCAAAGCCAGTTGTCTCAACGCGGCCTTGGTGGAATTCATCGATGTACTTTTCATCAATTACCCCAGCAGGTGCATCAAGTGCGATCTGAGAGACTGCTTGTTGTAGCTCACGCATATCGCCACCGAGTGCGCCGACGAGGGCTGCAACTGCGCCAGGTGATGCCTTACGCCCAGAATCTAAAAATAACTCTTTTACAAATTGTTCTTTCTCAGCCTCTTTCTTTAGCGGCTCGCAGGCAATTATTTCGGGCTTAACTTTCTTAATCGCATCAAGGAGCGCTTTCCCCTTTACGCCACCTTTATGAATAAAGATCACCGTGGTTGTGGCATCTGGTTCTGGTAGATAACGAGTTATCTCATCGCGCGAATCTTCTGGTAGATCTTGTAGATCTTTAATAATTAACGCACGGCGTTCGGAAAATAGCGATGGGGCAAGTGCATCAGAGATATCTCCGACGATCGCATCTGCGGCAGAGATAGTGGTTACTTCAGCTTTCTCTTCCTTTAGCTGCGCGGAGATTTTAGAGAGCGCGCGATCGGCCAGCGCTGCTTCAGAGCCAAGGATGAGATAGAAATCGTTCATCGCAGCTCCTTATCTTCTTAAATTTTTCTAGAAAATCATTCCCAGCGGAGAAAGGTTAACTTCGATCTGCTGGTTCGCACCTTAAGGCGATGGTTACGGGCGCTAATTGCGATCGCACCATCTCTATCGGTACGCAGTACTTTAGCGCCTGTCTGCTCCAATAGTTCAAGGGTGGCAGGCGCCGGATGGCCATAACTATTTCCCGCGCCAACGCTAATCATCGCAACCTGTGGCGAGAGCGCCTTGGTAAAGATCTCATCTTGATATGCCGAACCGTGATGGCAGACTTTATAGATATCTACTTCGCGCGTAGTCGACGCGATCAAACTCTGCGATAACGGCTCCATATCGCCACCTGCAAAGAGCGTGTAATCCGAAGTTGTTATCCGCACCGCAATACTTGAGTTATTGGGATCGTAACTTCCGGAATCTGGCCATAAGACTTCAATATCAACTGGGCCTTGTGTGCTTTGCAATTGCGCACGTGCACCACGTTTTACATTTTGATACCAAGTCTGGCCAATCTTGCGCCCCTTGGTTACACCTGGCCAACCCGCGATGTGATCGGCATGGCCATGGGTAATTATCAAAAGCGGAATCTCGCGTACACCGAGTTGCTTAAGGCAACGATCTATCAACTCAGGATCTGGCCCAGTATCTATGACAATTGCGCGGTGGTTGCCTAAGTTAATCGCGGCGCCATCGCCTTGTCCGATATCGCAATTAGCAACCTGCCAATCCCCCGCTGGAAAACGTTGCATGTAAGAAAGGCTCAGTACCAATACAACTATCGTTACTACCAACCGCTTTGGCGCTAGCAAGAAAAGTGCAATTACAACTGCAATAACTAGAAAACCAATCAAACCTTTCTGCAGAGTTAATACGCGATAACCAGCGGCCCAATCGGCAACCCATGCAATCCAGATCGCCAGTGGTTTGATGCAGGTAATTAGTAACGTGGAAAGTTGCGGAAAGAGCGGTGAAATCAGCGCTGCGATAAAGCCGGTGATTGTTATTGGTGCAACGGCAGGTGCAGCAAAGAGATTTGCAAATAACGATGCGGGAGATAGAAAACCAGATAAAGCAACGATTACTGGTGCGCAGAAGACCATTGCTGCAATCGGTGGCGCAGCAGCTTGCGCCAATAACTTCGGAACACCGCGTGCAAAGAAATTGGTAACCCGCGGGGCATAGAGCAGCAACCCAGCAGTTGCCAGAACTGAGAGCGCAAAACCTGGTTCGCGCGCCTGCCACGGATCGCCAACTACAACGAGTGCGATCGCAAATCCCAACGCCGGCAATGAGTCAGCACCGCGCCTGGTTCCGTAAGAGATAAGTAATACCGCAGCCATCGCGGCAGCGCGCAGAACAGATGGTGATGGGCGAACTAAAGCGATAAAACAAATGAGTGCAATAGCCGTTGCAATGATGCGAAAGCGCATACTGCGAAAGAGAAATTGCATGCACCATAAGACAAAGGCTGAAACGATTGCAAAGTTGGCACCGCTTACTGCAACTAGATGCGTTAACCCAGCTCTACGCATATCGCTCTTAAATTGATCGCTCTGCAGTGATGTATCCCCCAACACCATTCCGGGGATAAGCGATGCCCCATCTCCTGAACCACTTGCGTTGCGAAGTCCTAAACGAATCGCTGCTAAAGATTTTGCCCATGAACTAGCTTGGGTAGTTGCAGTGATTGGGCCACGAGAAATCAGCAAAGCACCAGTGCGCGCTTCTTTACTTTCTAAGACGCTGGCGCTTAAGGAAATCCACTGACCGGGAAGCAGGCCAACCACGCTCTTATCGGAAGTAATAATCCGCACCGGAGTCCGAAGATTGAATTTGTCGCTTTCACTATCAATCTGCCGTAGCGATGCTAAAAAGCTATAACTCGGTGGCAAGAAGTTCTGTCCGCTTACCCGCTTAGCGGTGCGCTGCGGATCGGTAGTTATTTGCGCCCTTACTTCAACGGTGCTTTGAAAGCAATTAGCAACCGCACTTGATTCCAGACTCTGCTGGCGCATCGACATAACAACTGAACCCAAGGTCAGCGCAATTACCAGAACAATTACACGTTGTTTCTTCTGTGAGAGTGCCAACAGAACAAAGCAGACGGCGCCGAGAGAAATTCGCCACGGCGCCATCCAACTTTGGGTAAGTGCACCAACCCAAACCGCACCCCCTAAAGCTAAGGCGCGGTAATCAATTAGACGCGTAACTTCTCTTTAAATTGTCCGTACTTTGCAGTGCCTATCCCAGATACCTTAAGCAGATCTTCAACCGTTAAGAACGGGCCATTTATTTTGCGATAGGCAACGATGCGGGCGGCAAGTACCGGACCGATTCCATCAAGTGCCTCGAGCTCTTTTGCACTCGCACGATTTAGCGAGATTGGGCCAGTTACCTTCGCCTTGGCGCGCTGTGGAGATACGCGTGCAGCGCTGCCACCTTTTTGTGAATAGTTTTGTGGTGGATAGATATAAACCTGTTCGCCATCTTTAATGATGCGCGCCAGATTTATATCGGAAACATCAGCGCCCTTAACGGTATCGCCAGCGGCTTTTATCGCATCAATTACTCGCGAATTAATTGGAAGTGAGTAAACGCCGGGATTTACAACGGCGCCTGCGACATCGACGGTTACCTGCGCAACGCTTTCTGCCATTGTTAATTCAGGTGCAACGACTTCGATTTCCTGTGATGTACCGCGAACAACGAAGAAGGCCGATGTTGCGACAACAATTGCAGAAAGCGCAAGCAGTGAGCGTTTCTGGGGCGAGGTGAAGGAGATATGGCTCCACCAGGAGCGAAAGTTTTCAAGTATGGAATTCATGGCCCAGATTGTGCAGGGCTTTAACTTTGCGCCCTTAAGAAGTTAATTGGGCTGTGGCTAAATAACGATCTAAATAACGATATTGACGATCTTTGGCGCGCGCGCAATAACTTTCTTTGGCGTTGCACCGTTTAACTCTGCAGCAATTGTTGGGTGAGCCAGCGCTAACGCTTCGATCTCAGCATCGGTAATAGTTGGTGGAACTTCAATACGCTCTTTGATCTTGCCATTTATCTGAATAACGGCTTCAACAGCATCTGCAACCAACAGCTTTTCATCCACAACGGGCCATCCGGCAGTTGCAATCGCAGGCTTATGGCCTAGGCGCTCCCACATCTCCTCTGAAGTAAATGGGGCAACAAGTGAGAGCATGATCGCAATTGCTTCAACGGCTTCGCGCACTGCAGGATCTGCAGCACCTGGTCCTGAATCAATCGCCTTACGCGTTGCATTTACCAACTCCATAACGCGCGCGATGGCAACGTTAAAGCGGAAGGATTCAACAGCGAATGCAGCATCGTGCAAAGCCTTATGGGTTGCCTTACGAAGTGCGATATCGCCAGTTGCGAAGTCAACGCCCGGCTTTGAAGTTACATCACCTGATAAACGCCAAGCGCGACTTAAGAATTTAACTGAACCAGATGGTGAAACATCAGACCAATCGACATCATCTTCAGGTGGACCTGAGAAGACCATTGATAAACGAATCGCATCTACGCCGTGGTTTTCGAGTTCATCAGATAAGCGCACCAAGTTGCCACGAGATTTAGACATTGCAGAGCCATCCATTACAACCATGCCTTGATTTAGCAGGCGGGTAAATGGTTCGGTGAAGCCGAGCATTCCGATGTCATGTAAAACTTTTGTGAAGAAGCGTGAATAAAGCAGGTGCAAGATTGCGTGAGTTACACCGCCAACGTATTGATCAACTGGCAACCAGGTATCAATATCTGTGCGCGCGAATGGTTCGTTGTGGTTGGTAGATGATGGATAACGCAGGAAGTACCACGAAGAATCTACAAAAGTATCCATCGTGTCGGTATCGCGAAGCGCTGCTGCGCCACACTTTGGACAAGCGGTATTTACCCAATCAGTTGCCGCAGCAAGTGGTGATTGTCCCTTTGGCTTTAGATCAAGACCTTTAGCATCAGGAAGGGTTAAAGGTAATTGATCTGCCGGAACTGGTACTTCGCCGCACTTTTCGCAGTGAACGATTGGAATTGGTGTGCCCCAGTAACGCTGGCGCGAAACCAGCCAATCGCGCAGACGGTAGTTGCGTGCAGATTTTCCGAGTCCATCTGCTTCCAACTGCTTATTGATTGCAGTGATCGCATCTGTTTTGTTAAGACCATCAAGTGAGCCTGAATTAATCAGCTTTCCATCGCCAGTAGTTGCAACGCCTGAAACGCTGGGATCTTCTTCATCGCTCTGCACAACAACGCGCACTGGCAAGTTCATAGCGCGGGCAAAATCTAAGTCGCGTTGATCGTGTGCAGGAACGGCCATGATCGCGCCAGTTCCGTAATCAGCTAAAACATAATCTGATGCCCAAATCGGTAACTTCTCACCATTTACTGGGTTGATCGCATAACGCTGCAAGAAGACACCGCTCTTTGGGCGATCTGTTGCTAAGCGATCGATATCAGAGGCAGCCTTTACAGATTCAAGATAAGTTTTAAATTCAGCCTCAGCAGGTGTACCGCTAGCAAGTTCTGCCGCGAGCTCAGAGTCAACAGCAACGACCATAAAGGTTGCGCCGTACAAAGTATCTGGGCGGGTTGTGTAAATCGTTACAGGTTCTGTGCGGCCTTCAATAACGAAGTTCACGTTGGCGCCTTGTGAGCGACCGATCCAGTTGCGCTGCATCGTAAGGACTTTATCTGGCCACTTACCTTCGAGCTCTTTCATATCATCGAGCAAACGATCTGCGTAATCAGTGATCTTGAAATACCACTGATTTAACTTCTTCTTAGTTACTGCAGTGTCGCAACGTTCGCAGAGCCCCGCAACAACTTGCTCATTGGCAAGAACTGTCTGACAGCCTGGACACCAGTTAACGGCGCTATCTTTACGGTAAGCAAGTCCGCGCTTGTGAAGTTCGATAAATAACCATTGGTTCCATTTGTAATACTCAGGATCGCAAGTGTTAAAGACGCTATCCCAATCGAAAGAACAGGCATAGCGACGCATCGATGCTTTCTGCGTTGCGATGTTTTCGTAGGTCCAGATGCGCGGATCTTCATTGCGCTTAATAGCAGCGTTTTCAGCAGGTAGACCGAAGGCATCCCAACCGATTGGGTGCATTACGTTAAAACCTTTTTGGATCCAATAACGTGCAATCACATCGCCTAGTGCATATGCCTCGGCATGGCCCATATGTAGATCACCGGATGGATACGGAAACATATCCAAGACATATTTCTTGGGGCGCTGATCGCCTGCGCGACCTGATTTAAATGGCTCTAACTTGTCCCAAACTGGAAGCCACTTTTCCTGCACATAGGCGAAGTCATACGCAGCATGCGTTTGTTCATCGCGTGGAGTGGTCATTAACTTAGTTTATCGGGCTTTAGCCCCAAGTAACGCCAGTCAGTTCTTCGCTAACGCTCCATAATTGCGCAGCTAACTGTTGATCGTATGCAATTGCCGCGGCGCGGGTGAGTTTGGGATTACCACGCATCTCCATAAATCCATCAGGTCCAATATATGAGGCGCCATATAGCCCCGGATAAGTTGCAGCGCAGAGCGTTGGTAGTGCGCCACGTCCGGCGCTCTGTGCAAATATCGCATTGGCAAGTGCGCCGGCGCGATCTTGTACAGATGCTCCGCTTATTAAATTGGTTGCGGCATAGCCTGGGTGAGCAGCAACTGCTTCGATGTTCCAGCCATTTCGATTGCTGCGACGTTCGAATTCGTGGATGAAAAGTAAGTTAGCAAGTTTGCTTAAGGCATATGCCGACCAAGGGTTATAGGCGCCAATTCCGCGGGCACGATTGCGCAGCTCATCTGAGGTAATTCCAGAGATGCGGGCTGCGCGATGCATCTGTGATGAAACAGCAACAACTCGCTGTGCCACCTTCTCGCGAAGTAAACCAGCTAGCGCAAAGTGGCCTAAATGATTGGTGCCCATCTGAAGTTCAAAGCCATCTTTAGTTAGCGAAAATGGCGTGGCCATAACGCCGGCGTTCAGAATTAAGACATCAACTGGCTTGGTGAATTCCTTAGCAAATTTCTTTACCGATGCTAGATCTGCTAGATCAAGGAGCTTGAAGTCCACGCGTTCTTTAGCGATTTCGGCGACAACAGCAGCGCCTTTGGC
This sequence comes from Candidatus Planktophila sp., assembly GCA_044340015.1. Lineage (GTDB taxonomy): Bacteria > Actinomycetota > Actinomycetes > Nanopelagicales > Nanopelagicaceae > Planktophila. The sequence goes on along the minus strand of JBIIUL010000050.1, from coordinate 333 downwards.
CGCATCACGTGCGGTGATTGTGACATGTGCACCTGCACGAGCGAGTTCGAGCGCGGCCTCTTTACCGATTCCGCTGGTGCCACCTGTGATTAAGAATGATTTACCGGTGAGATCACCAATGTCAGATGCGCTCCAGCCACGTGGAATTGTGGTGACGATAGACATTTACTTCCCATTCTTTTTAATTTAAATATCTTAAATAACCTGAGTGGAGATAAGGGGATTCGAACCCCTGACCTCTTCCATGCCATGGAAGCGCGCTACCAACTGCGCCATATCCCCGTGCTGTACGAGAGGGTAACTCTAGCGCACGTGATCTGGCACATCAGCGCC
>JBIIUL010000049.1:0-7477 GCA_044340015.1 Candidatus Planktophila sp. | reverse complement strand
TAAAGCCGATCGCAGATCCAGTGTCAAAGCTGCAGATCGATACCTTGCGCAATAACGCAAAGGAATTTGGAATTCGTATCCATTCACTTGGCGATGCTGATCAAGGCGTGGTTCACGTAGTTGGACCACAGCTCGGAATCACCCAACCTGGCATGACAATTGTTTGCGGCGATTCACATACCTCAACACATGGCGCATTCGGTGCAATTGCATTCGGTATTGGCACCTCTGAAGTTGAACATGTACTAGCTACACAGACTCTGCCATCAAGTCGCCCAAAGACAATGGCGATCAACGTTGAAGGAACTCTAAAGACCGGCGTAACTGCAAAGGACATCATCTTGGCGATTATCGCCCAGATTGGTACTGGCGGGGGACAGGGCTACATCATCGAATACCGCGGTTCTGCAATTCGCGAACTTTCGATGGAAGGTCGCATGACAGTTTGCAACATGTCTATCGAAGCCGGTGCACGCGCAGGATTGATCGCACCAGATCAGAAGACCTTTGATTACATCAAGGGCAAGCCACATGCTCCAGAAGATTTTGAAACTGCGCAGAAGTATTGGGAAACTCTCTTTACAGATAGCGATGCTAAGTTCGATGTTGAGATCACACTTGATGGCAATACGCTTGAGCCATTTGTAACTTGGGGAACTAACCCAGGACAGGGCTTGCCGCTAAATGCATCCGTGCCAAATCCTGCAGATATTAAAGACTCTGAAGAACGTGGTGCGGCAGAACGTGCACTTGAATACATGGGACTTACCGCTGGTACACCACTGAAAAAGATAGCGATTGATACTGTTTTCTTGGGCTCTTGCACCAATGGCCGCATCGAAGATCTACGCGCGGCAGCATCAGTAATTGAAGGTAAGAAGATTGCACCGAAACTTCGCATGTTGGTTGTGCCTGGATCAGAGCGCGTTCGCCAGCAAGCGATGAAAGAAGGCTTGGATAAAGTCTTCCTAGATTTCGGTGCCGAATGGCGTAACGCCGGTTGTTCAATGTGTCTCGGAATGAACCCAGATCAACTAGCTGTGGGAGAGCGTTCTGCATCAACTTCCAACAGAAACTTTGAAGGCCGCCAAGGTAAAGGCGGACGCACCCACTTAGTTAGCCCACTAGTTGCAGCAGCGACCGCAATTCGCGGCACGCTCTCATCACCGGCAGATTTGTAAGAAAGGGAACGGAAAAGATCATGGCTATGGAGAAATTCGATAAACACACAGGCACAGCTATTCCCCTACGTCGCAGCAATGTTGATACCGATCAAATCATCCCTGCCGTTTACCTAAAGCGCGTTACTCGTAGCGGCTTTGAAGATGGTTTATTTGCTGCTTGGCGCAATGACCCAGAGTTTGTTTTGAACCAACCGCAATATAAGAGCGGAAGCATCTTGGTTGCTGGCCCTGAATTCGGCACCGGTTCATCACGTGAGCATGCGGTCTGGGCGCTACAGAACTACGGTTTCAAGGTGGTCATCTCAAGCCGCTTCGCCGACATCTTCCGCGGTAACTCGCTGAAGGGCGGACTGCTAACTGTCATCCTTCCTCAAGAAGCAGTTGAAGCGATCTGGACCGCTATCGAAGGCGATCCAACAACTTCAATCACCGTAGATCTAGAAACGCGCACCGTTTCATATGGCTCAACAACTGTCGCTTTCGAACTAGATGATTACACCCGCTGGCGCTTGATGGAAGGCCTAGATGACATTGGTTTGACGTTAAAACACACCGATGCGATTGATTCTTTCGAAGCAAAGCGCCCTGCTTACAAGCCAAAAACACTGCCAATTCGCATTTAATTCGCAGAGAAAAAATCTTCACGAGATTTTAAGCGTGAAAACCAGCGTAAAACGCTCACTTCGTAGATGGGGTGAGCGTTTTCTGTTCAACCCTCAACTTGTAAATGAGAGTTTTTTACGCGTAAAAAGTGCGATTTTTTGAAAATATTAAATTGCGACACGCCCGCGTTAATATCGCTATCACCCTATTAAAAGGTTTAAGTTTTAGCCACAAGTTAAGCGAACGCTTAATTTACGCTTAAATCTAAGGGGATTTAGATGAATAAGGCCCAGTTCATTGCCGCGTTGGCCCCACACTTCAACGACAGCAAGAAGGAAGCAGCACACGCTGTAGAAATCGTTTTCGACACAATTACACGCACCATGTCAAAGGGTGAAGATGTAATGATCAATGATTTCGGTAAGTTCAAGAAGGTTGATCGCAAGGCACGTATGGGACGTAACCCGTTCACAGGCGAAACAATCAAGATCAAGGCTTCAAAGAAGGCTCGCTTCTTGCCTGCAAAGGGTTTGAAGGATGTCATCTCAGGTGAGCGCAAGCTAGGACCGGCTCCAAAGCCAGAACCAAAGCCTGTTGCAAAGCCAGCAGCTAAGAAGGCTGCTCCAAAGAAGGCCGCTAAGAAGTCAGCTAAGAAGGCTGCTCCAAAGAAGGCTGCAAAGAAGAAGTCAGCACCTAAGAAGGCTGCAAAGAAGGTTGTAAAGAAGAAGAAGTAATTCTTTCTCACTTTATAAAACTTTATAGAACTGGGGCCAGCGATTGCTGGCCCCAGTTTTTCTTTGCCCACTAATATTGCGTTATGGTCCAAATGCGCGTTTCATATGCGCCTCCAACCGGCTATCCACTTGGCACAAATACCACCTATAAAATTTGCTCTTCTATATTGATCCCAATCATTAATTTGATTACCAAGCGCACTTGGATTGGCGCAGAGAATATCCCTAAGACTGGCGCGGTAATTGTTGCCAATAACCATCTCTCATATTTTGATGTCCTAAATTTTGCCCACTTTCTCTACAAGAATGGCCGAGCGCCACGTTTCTTAGGCAAAGTTGGCGTATTCAAAGTTCCAATCATCGGTCGCATCTTGCTTGCTGCCGGCCAGGTTCCTGTTGAACGTGAAACCCCAAATGCAGGCAAGGCAGTCGATCACGCCAAAAGACTTCTAGAAGCAGGCCATTTACTTGGCGTTTATCCAGAAGGAACTCTCTCTCGAGATGCAGATCATTGGCCGATGATTGCTAAGACCGGTTTGGCGCGATTAGCAATCAGTACTCGCACCCCCGTAATTCCGGTTGCCCAATGGGGTGCACAAGTTTTGATGCCGACATACTCGAAGAAAATTAAGTTATTTCCACGCACCCAGATCACCTTGAAAGCGGGAAAGCCGGTTGATCTCTCGCAGTGGTATGGAAGGGAAAATGATCAGCAAGCGTTGATTGAAGCAACTGCAAAAGTTATGTGGGAAATTACAACCTTGTTAGAGGAAATTCGTGGCGAGAAGCGACCTGAAGTAATCTTTGATCCGCACACTTCTGATTTACCTCGTACGGGTAATTTTAAGAAGAAGCGCAAAAAGGTGGCAGAGAAGTAATGAGCAAGGTAACGGTATTTGGAGCTGGCGCATGGGGTTCAACAATGGCGCAAGTACTCTGCGATGCTGGAAATGATGTTCTGCTCTGGGGACGCAATCAAGAAGTTGTTGATGAGATTAATTCCTCGCATACCAACGCTAAGTATTTGGCCCATCACACATTACCCACCGAGCTCAAAGCCACCTCAGATTTAGAAGAGGCCTTCGCCTTTAGCCAAAGTTATGTTTTAGCTATTCCATCCTCGCAACTGCGCGCAACTTTGAAGGAGTGGAAACCACGCTTCTCGGAAGGTTGCTTGGTAGTTAGTACATTAAAGGGAATTGAAATCAGTACCCAACTTCGCATGACTGAAGTAATTGTTGAAATCCTCGGCCCACACAAGATAGCCATGATTACCGGGCCGAATTTGGCTGATGAATTAGTCCTACGCCAACCTGCCGGGGCGGTAGCAGCAGCAACTACGCAAGCTATCTCTGAAGAAGTTCGGGCCCTATTTCGCACTCCTTACTATCGCGTCTACACATCAGTTGATTTATTGGGTTGCGAATTAGCGGGTGCAATCAAAAATGTAATTGCTTTAGCCGTAGGAATCTCTATCGGCATGGGCTTTGGCGAAAATACCCAAGCGATGCTTATTACTCGCGGACTGAATGAAGTGGCCCGGCTATGCGCTGCGCACGGAGCAGATCCTCTAAGTGCGGCAGGCCTTGCCGGAATGGGCGACTTAGTTGCAACTTGCGGCTCTCCGCTTTCGCGTAACCGCACATTTGGCGAACTCTTAGGTAAGACTGGTTCCATGGAACAAGCGGTTGCGCAAGGAGCCAAGACGGTAGAAGGCGTTTCTTCATCGGGAGCGATAGTAGAAATCGCACACCGCGTTGGAGTAGAAGTTCCCGTTATCGAATCAGTAGCCGACATCGTTAATGGCTCGCTCACTCCAGCACAGGCGCTGCAGCGCTTAATGGAGATTACAACTCAAGCGGAGAACTTCATCCGATGACAAAACGTGTAGCAATTATCTGTGGAGGTCGTTCCAGCGAACATGAAATCTCATGTATTTCTGCAGGGGGAGTGCTTTCAGCAATCGATCGCAGCAAATTTGAACCTGTCTTGATCGGCATTAGTAAGAGCGGAAAATGGTTCTTACTCGATCAAAGTACATCTCTAAATATCAAAGACGGTGTTCTGCCAGTTATTCCAGAGAATGGAACTCCAGTTTCATTAGATGCCGCTGGATTTATCAGCTCTGGCGTAAATTTAAATATCGATATCGTCTTCCCATTACTGCACGGTCCGTACGGTGAAGATGGAACTATTCAAGGGCTTCTTGAGATGGCCGATATCGCCTACGTCGGCTCTGGAGTTCTTGCTTCAGCAGTTGCTATGGATAAATCATTTGCAAAGCCAATCTTTGCTGCCCATGGAATTAAGGTTGCAGCCGGCTTTGTCGCTCGTGCATCCGATTGGGCAAAAGATAAATCAGCCGTGCAGAAGCAAGCAGACCTGCTTGGCTATCCAATATTTGTAAAACCTGCTCGTGGCGGATCAAGTCGTGGGACAACAAAAGTTAAATCGGCAGCAGAGTTTGCCGCTGCCCTCGAAGATGCGCATACCTTTGACCCAAAGGCGATGGTTGAACAAGAAATTCGTGGCAAAGAGATTGAATGCGCAGTTCTTGAAATTGATGGCGCTGCTAAAGCATCTCTGGTTGGGCAGATCAAAATCGATCCGAAGTACGATTTCTATAACTTTGAAGCTAAGTACCTAGATGCTGCAACCACTATCGAACTTCCGGCGGCAATAGATCAGAAGATCAGCGATCAGATTCGTGCCAAGGCGGTAGATGCCTTTATCGCACTTGGCTGCAGTGGATTAGCTCGCGTGGACTTCTTCCTGACCGATAACAATGAAGTCATGATCAATGAGTTAAACACAATGCCAGGCTTTACTGCGACCTCAGTATTCCCAAAGATGTGGGCAGCAACCGGTGTGGAATACACGGAAGTCATTTCCCATTTATTGGCATCAGCGCTTACGCGCAATAATGGAGTTCTAGGGAATTAAAAGTTTGAGAATTTTGGTTAAGAAGCGAATTTCTCTTTAACTGCAAACATCTTATAAGCAAGCAGTTAGAAACTTTGCACCAGTACGGTAGATCTTGTTATCGCATTGCTATTCTTAAAGCATGAAACGAGCCTTGGCCGCCCTTTTGATTGCTTGCCTTATCTCGGGCATAAGTGTTTTTTCAGCTACAGCTGCTGCTAAACCTGGTGCCATATGTAAGAAGAAAGGCCAAATTAGTACCTCCGCAGGCTTGAAATTCACCTGTGTAAAGAATGGAAAGAAGTTAACTTGGAGCAATGGAGTTGCAGTCAAGAAAGAGGCACCAGCAGTAACGCCAACACCAGAACCAGTAACGAGTGCGACTCCATCCCCAACCCCCAGCGCTACCCCAACTTCTTTTGTTGCCTGGAGTACAAGCATTGACTCGAAGATGCTTAGCGATCAAGCCCAGCGAAACTTCGTTAGTTGGGCTCAAGCGCGAGTGGGGACTTCGATAAACCATATTCAACTAATCGATCCAAGTCTTCAAAACAACAGGATATCAATTTTAAAAAAAGTTGATGATTTAGGCGCACAGTTATTTAGCTCATTCTTTCAGCAAGGATCTAAGACTGTTATTGGAGCGACTGAAGGTTGGACCATTGATCAATTAACAAAAAACGGTTGGGCCACAAATAAATGTAGCGATCCATATATGCCGGGCGTTGCGCTGTGCTTAGGCATGCCATCGCACCAAGGTTATGTAATCACTGGTGACTCCACATACGATGCAAGTGATCCTGGTAAAGATGGTGGCGCTCTGCTTGCCCATGAATACTTCCACCTAGTACAAGCAAATATTGCTAAAAATCCTCTACGAATTGAAGTTAGAAGTGAACCTGGTGCCCTCACCGGTATTCCTGTCTGGTTTCTTGAAGGAACCGCTGAGTTTGTAGGCTATTCAGTGGGCGCTCTTGCGCAAAATGCGAGTTATTGGGTTGGTCGATCCAGGATGTTGTCTTATTCTCCACCTGGGGAGTCAACAAACAGGAATGCAATAAGTGATTATGAATTACGTACCTGTTGTGGAAATGGAATGCCTACCTACTCTTATAACATTGGTCAGGTTGCGACAGAGTATCTGGTTGCATCCATTGGTTTTCAAAAAATGTTAGATATCTGGGCCGATTATGCAAATACCAGAAACTTTGAAAAGAGCTTTGAATCTGTCACCGGAATATCCAAAGCGACCTTCTACGAGAGATTTGATCAGGTGCGCACCAAAGTCGGCTTGCCGGCTATTTCATGGAAATTAGATGGCTTGGTAAATAGAAAGATCTAGGTATTTAGTAAGTAACTGGGCAAGTCAGAGTACGTGTAATACCCGGAACAGCCTGCACCTTAGACAAGATCGCGCGGCCAAATTCCTCCATTGATGAAGACTCTGCGCGCATGATTACATCGTAAGGACCTGTAACTCCTTCAGCCAATGTAACGCCGGCGATAGCAGAGACAGATTTTGCAACGCTAGATGCCTTGCCAACTTCGGTTTGAATCAAAATGTATGCCTGAACTGACATAGTGGTCTGCCTTTCTCGTGAGAACTTCGCCATTGAAGGTAAGCGCAAAGGTACCCCATGTTCTAGTCTTGGCGCTATGGCGATTAATGAGGGCGGCTTCAACGAAGCGCAGGTAATCGCGCGTTTGAAAGAGATTTTCGCATCATCTGATCCCCGAATTTCTCTTGGGATTGGTGATGATGCGGCGGTTGTCGCAGCCGCTGGCTCCCAAGTTCTTACAACAGATATGGCAGTTTCTGGAGTTCACTTTCGAAGCGATTGGTCGAGCGCTTTTGAAATTGGAAGAAAAGTAACCGCGGCAAATACGGCAGATCTCTTAGCGATGTCAGCTAAACCCGATTACCTGCTTGTTGCTGTAGCTCTTACTGGTTCCGAGACCATGGAATGGATAACCGAACTAGCACGAGGGATTAAGTTCGAAGCAGACCTTGCCGGAGCACATGTAGTTGGTGGA
>JBIIUL010000048.1:0-7496 GCA_044340015.1 Candidatus Planktophila sp. | reverse complement strand
CCGGTTCGATTCCGGTGGGGGGCTCGAAAGTGCACAACCCTTGGCGGGGTAGCTCAGCTTGGTAGAGCAAGCGGCTCATAATCGCTGTGTCGTGGGTTCAAATCCCGCCTCCGCTACTAGTTCGACCAGCAGTTGGCAGTTAAATAAGCGTGAATTTCGCGCAACGAGATCGCTCAGGTAACCTAAGCGCCTCGTAACAAACCGATAGAAGGAGCAAGACCATGGCAAGCAAGAGCGCGGACGTTCGTCCAAAGATCACCATGGCATGCGTTGACTGCAAAGAGCGCAACTACATTACAAAGAAGAACCGCCGCAACGATCCAGACCGTATGGAACTCAAGAAGTTCTGTCCACGTTGCAAGTCTTCAACTCTTCACCGCGAAACTCGCTAATGCTCGCACCCGATTCTGTCGGGCGCACCTTCGCTGGTGCTGATTCAATCTCTATTTCGCAATCAGAAATCGATGCCTTCGCTGCCGTAATTGGCGAGACCGATACTTCTAGCGCTCCACCAACATTTACGATCCGCATTTCTCTGGATCAATTCCAAAACATTCTTACCCAACCTGAAATCGGTTTGGATTGGTCACGCCTGGTCCATGGAGATCAAAAGTTTGAAATCTTCGCCCAAGTTAAGGCAGGGGATTCACTTAGTTGTTCAGCAACAATTGAAAGCTATCGCGTAGCTGCCGGCAACGAGATCGTTAGCGTGCGCTCGGATCTTCATCGCGGCGCTGAATTAGTTGTCTCTTCTTGGTCAACCTTGGTGGTGCGCGCATGAGCTCAAAGGTTGAAGTTGGCTTCGCAATTCCAGAGCGAGTTGTCCTGATAGATCGCCAGATGCTCAAGGCCTACGCCGATGCATCAGGAGATCAAAATCCAATTCACCAGAATGAAGAGTTCGCGATCTCTGTCGGGCTGCCAAATGTAATTGCTCACGGAATGTTGACCATGGCACTTGTTGGTAAATATGTCACCGATTGGTTTGGCGGCACATCCAGCGTTAAAGAATTCGGCGCTCGCTTTATCAAGCCAGTGATCGTGCCCGCAGGCGAAAAAGTTGATTTAACTATCAATGGCACTGTTACTGAAGTTTCTGGTGATCAAATCAAAGTAGATCTAGTTGCTACCTCTGCCGGAGTCAAAGTGCTCGGCATGGCCAAGGCTGTTGTAATTAAGAAATGACAGCGAAGAGTAAGGAAGAGTTAGCGCAAGAAAGGCTTGATGCGCGCGCTGCCAAGGATTTTGCAAAGGCCGATCAACTACGCGATCAAATAGCCGCACTTGGCTTTGAAGTAATCGATGTTGCTGGCGGCTTTGAATTCCGCGCCAAAGAACGCTTTCCAACTTTTGTATCCACGCGTGACTTGCGCCCAATCAAGATAACTGGCGATATTGCCATCGCCATAATCGTTGATGGATTTACGGCAGATGCTGCCGAAACTGTGCGCACTATAAAATCCCACACAAAGACGCCGGTTATCGCTTTGGTTATAGGTGATCCTGCTGAGCTAATTGATGAGATAGATAACCAATTTCAACTCGTGGCTATAAACGAAAATCTTGGATGGGGCGAGAATGCCAATGCCTTGCTGAAGAATATTTCGGCAAAATATATGGTTCTGATGGATCCATCAACGAGATTTACTGGAGATGCAATAGCTCCGGTATTGGAAGAGTTAAATAAGGGTGAATTCAGCGCCGTTGGTTGGCGTGGAGGGCTTGTAAACACCGAAGATGAATGGCGCAGCGTGGACGATAAAGGTGCTGGCGAAGTCGATGTCCTATTTAGTTATTTTTTTGCCATGAATCGCGCTGATGCATCAAGTGCAGGTGGTTTTAATAATCGTGCTATTTATTATCGAAATGCAGATATGGAATTTTCGCTTCGATTACGACACACCAATGGGCGCTTACTGCAGATGGACCTTCCCCTAGAACAAGCGCGCCATCACGGTTATTACGATACCGATGAAGAATTCCGTGAAGTTCAATCAAAGAAGAATTACGACCGCATCCTCGAGCGCTTTAGAGGCAAGAGCGCAATCTTGTCTCCACGCAGGTAAACTGACTCAATGGCCGAACTCCGTAATTACACCAGCTTGCGCGTGGGAGGCCCCGCAAAGAATTTTGTCGATGCCCACAATGAATCTGAAATCATCGCGGCGATCGAAGCTGCAGGAGATACCCCAGTCTTAATCATCGGCGGCGGAACCAATATCTTGGTTGCAGATAGCGGTTTTGATGGAACGGTAATTCGAATTACCAATCACGCGCTGAAGTCAGAGGTCGATGCATGTAGCGGCGCAACGCTGGCGATCGGAGCTGGTGAGAACTGGGATAAATTTGTTCAAATCAGTATCGAAAGAGGTTTCGCAGGGTTAGAAACTCTTAGTGGAATCCCAGGAACAGTTGGCGCCGCTCCAATTCAAAATATCGGCGCATATGGCCATGAAGTAAGTGAATTCATTACACAGGTTCGCACTTACGATCGCCAAGCAAAGGCAATCAAAACTTTCACCAACCAAGAATGCGATTTTTCATATCGCAAATCCCACTTCAAATCTCATCCGGGTCGTTACGTTGTCATCGAGGTGCAATTCCAACTTCGCATCGGCGTTGAAACAACACCGATTACTTATGCAGAACTTGCAGCTAAATTAGAGATCGCAGTTGGCGAAAAAGCTCCGATAGCCGCAACGCGTAAAGCAGTTCTCGAACTCCGTGCCGCAAAAGGAATGTTGTTAAACCCCAGCGACCGTGACTCTTGGTCGGCTGGTTCTTTCTTTACCAATCCAATTGTCACCGCTGAATTTGCGGCAACGTTGCCTGCAGGTGCACCTCGTTGGCCACAAGCCGATGGACGAATCAAGACAAGTGCAGCCTGGCTCATCGAAAATTCTGGAATTAAAAAGGGAGATACCTTCGGGGGAGCGCGCGTATCAACTAAGCACGTGCTTGCGCTTACTAATGCAGCCAATGCAACGGCACAAGATATTGCATCCCTTGCAAAGAGCGCCCAGCAACATGTTCAGGATAAGTTCGGAATTACCTTAGAACCTGAAGTAAATCTGATCGGGCTTAACCTTCAGTAATTAGCTTCTTGATGCGGCCGATACCTTCGACGATATCATCATCGCTAGTCGCATAAGAAAAACGTAAGTAACCAGATGGTCCAAATGCTTCACCTGGAACAGCGGCAACTTCAACTTCTTCCAAGATTAGCGTTGCAAGTTCTGCAGAAGTCTTTGGAGTTTTACCGCGGATAGTTGTGCCGAGAACTCCCTTAACTGATGGATAAACATAGAAGGCGCCAGTTGGTGTTGGGCAGACAAATCCTGGAATCTCATTGAGTAGTCCAACAATTAACTTGCGACGACGATCAAATGCTTCACCCATTTTGTGAACAGCTGATAAATCTCCAGTAAGTGCGGCAATAGCCGCGCGCTGTGAAACGTTGGCAACATTTGAAGTTAGGTGAGACTGCAAGTTAGTTGCCGCCTTGATTACATCCTTAGGCCCGATCATCCAGCCCACGCGCCAACCAGTCATTGCATAAGTCTTGGCTACGCCGTTGATGATGATGCAGGTATCAGCAAGCGCCGGAACAAGTACCGGAAGTGATGGCGCAGTTGCACCGTCATATAGAAGGTGTTCGTAAATCTCATCGCTAATGACCCAAATATTGTTCTTAACTGCCCATTCACCAATCGCCTTAACCTGCTCGACAGAGTAAACCGAACCGGTTGGGTTTGATGGTGAACAGAAAAGCAGCGCCTTAGTCTTTGGTGTGCGCGCGGCTTCTAGTTGTTCAACGGTTACTAAATAATTTTGTTTTTCATCGGCAAAAATTTCAACGGTCTTGCCGCCAGCAAGTTGCACGCACTCTGGATAAGTAGTCCAGTAAGGCGCAGGAAGTAGGACCTCATCACCCGGATCAATGATCGATGCAAATGCTTGGTAGACAGATTGTTTTCCACCATTTGTTACAAGAACTTGGTCGGCGGTAACTTCATAATTTGAATCACGCTTTGTCTTTGCGACAATTGCTTCGCGAAGTTCGGGAAGACCAGCAGCAGGTGTGTAGCGATGATTTGCAACAACGCGCGTTGCAGCAGCTGCTGCTTCAACGATGTAATCAGGCGTTGGAAAATCTGGTTCACCAGCGCCGAAACCAATAACTGGACGACCAGCCGCCTTAAGCGCTTTGGCCTTTGCATCAACGGCCAAAGTGGCTGATTCTGCGATTGCGGCGATACGTGCGGAAACTCTGCTCATAGGCGAAGTCTGCCCTATGCGCGGGCAGAATTGAGCGCGAGTTTTACCTACCCCCCTTTGACCCTCTACACTTCAACGCTCACGAGGATTTGCAATTCCCTAGGGTTTTGTCATGCCCTCGCGAAGGGCAGTAGCTCAATTGGCTAGAGTTGCCGTCTCCAAAGCGGCCGGTTGGGGGTTCGAGTCCCTCCTGCCCTGCAAGTAGTTTTAAAAGTTTTACGAAGTGTTAAACCTAATGAAAGGTACGACGATGACAGAGTCAACAGAACAAGTTGCCGAGAAGCTCGGTCTATTTGCGCGCGTTGGCCTTTTCTATCGCCAAGTTATCTCCGAGCTTGCCAAGGTGGTTTGGCCAACACGTAAACAGTTGAGCACATACACCGCAGTGGTATTGGTATTCGTATCTTTTGTTATCGCAGTCGTCTCTATCTTTGACTTGGTAATCACCAAGCTTGTCTTCTGGGTATTTGGGTAAGGGATAAAAATGACCGAGAACCAGACACCTGATGCTTTCGAAGCAGCGCTTGCGGCTAATGCCGACGAGATCGTTGCTGAGGTTGCTACACCAGAAATCGTTGAGGAAGTAGTTCTCTCCGACGCACCTGTCGATGATCTTGCGCTCGCCAGCGATGAAGATGGCGATCTTGAATCAGATGAGAACGATCCAAATGCAGAATTCCGTCGCACCCTTCGCGCAGCGATCGGCGACTGGTACGTAATCCACTCATACGCAGGTTACGAGAAGAAGGTTCGCGATAACCTCAACAACCGCAAAGTTTCACTTCACATGGAAGATTATATTTTCCAGATCGAAGTACCTGAAGAAGAAGTTATGGAAATCAAGAATGGCCAGCGCAAGCAGGTTAAGCGCAATATCTACCCAGGCTACGTTCTTGTCCGCATGGAGTTAACCGACGAGTCTTGGTCTGCAGTTCGCAATACACCAGGCGTTACAGGCTTCGTCGGAAACGCACATCACCCAAGCCCACTAAGCATGGATGATGTAGAAAAGATTCTTGCTCCACGCCCTGTTAAGAAATCTGACAAGGCCGATATCCGCGTCGTTGATTTCGAAGTTGGCGAATCAGTCACCGTTATGGATGGCCCATTTGCAACGCTTCCAGCATCAATCTCCGAGATCATGCCTGAGCAAGCAAAACTCAAGGTTCTTGTTTCAATCTTCGGACGCGAAACACCAGTAGAACTCTCATTCGCACAAGTACAAAAGATTTAACGACACCAAGATTTAATTACCGGAAACTAGAAAAGGAATAAAAAAATGGCACCAAAGAAGAAGGCAACCGGATTCATCAAGTTGCAGATCCAAGCTGGCGCAGCAACACCTGCACCACCAGTAGGTCCTGCCCTTGGTCAGCATGGTGTCAACATCATGGAGTTCGTGAAGGCTTACAACGCTGCCACTGAATCTCAAAAGGGTCAGATCATTCCGGTAGAGATCACTGTCTACGAAGATCGCTCATTTACTTTTATCACCAAGACTCCACCAGCATCACGTCTTATCTTGAAGGCTGCCGGAGTTGAAAAGGGATCACCAGTTCCACACAAGACCAAGGTTGCAAATATCACCATGGCTCAGGTTCAGGAGATCGCAAAGGTCAAGATGGCTGACCTCAATGCAAATGACATTGATGCAGCAAGCAAGATCATCGCCGGTACTGCTCGCTCAATGGGTATCACTGTCGGATAACTAAATTTCTACTTCTCACCGTGAGAAGTAGATGTGGGAGAACCTCGCTGGTTCGTTAACCACAACCACTAGCTAAGTCGAAAGATTTAGGAATGAGGAAGATATGAAGCGCTCAAAGAAATACACAGCGGCAGCAGAGAAGGTTAAGAAAGACCACCTTTACACACCGCTTGAGGCAGTAACACTTGCCAAAGAGACAACAACTACTAAATACGACTCAACTGTTGAAGTTGCACTCGTTCTTGGCGTAGATCCAAAGAAGGCCGATCAAGCAATTCGCGGAACAGTTAACTTGCCTCACGGCACAGGAAAGACTGCTCGCGTTCTTGTATTCGCAAACGGAGAGCGCGCTGACGAAGCTCGCGCAGCCGGTGCAGATATCGTCGGTGGCGATGAACTCATTGAAGAAGTTTCAAAGGGTCGCTTGGACTTCGATGCAGTTGTTGCAACACCAGATTTGATGGGTAAGGTCGGTCGTCTCGGTAAAGTTCTTGGAACGCGTGGACTTATGCCTAACCCAAAGACCGGAACGGTTACAACCGATGTAACAAAGGCAGTTAACGACATCAAGGGCGGAAAGATTGAATTCCGTATTGATAAGAACTCAAACCTTCACTTCATCATCGGTAAGTCATCATTTACTGCAGCACAGCTTGCAGATAACTATGCAGCAGCTCTCGATGAAGTTCACCGCGCAAAGCCAAACTCATCAAAGGGTCGCTACATCGCGAAGGCAGTTGTTTCAACAACTATGGGACCTGGAATCCAAGTAGATCCAAACCTAGTTCGCGAACCATCAGCTAACTAATCTCTTTACTCAAAATCCGGCCCCGGCGGGCTTGGGACTTGCTCGTTAAAGTCCCTTCGCACCACCGGGAGCCGGATTTTTAATTTGTGCTGGTGAACAATGCGATGCGGATTTTTAATCCGTGCACAGATTTCCGGAATTCTCTAGAGTTGAGCCATGGCGAGCATTGTTGAGACCGCACCTCTAGTCCTGAATATTGGAGTAGTACTAGGTGCTGCAGCGACGATGGGTTTCGCCGCCCGAAAAGTAGGACTGCCATCTGTAATTGGTTTCTTAGCAACCGGACTTTTAGTTTCACCATTTACTCCTGGATTTGTTGCGGATAACAATCAATTAGCGCTGCTAGCCGATATCGGGATCGTGCTGCTGCTATTCGAAGTTGGAATTGAATTAGATCTACGTAAAATTAGCCGAGAACAAAGATCTCTTTTATGGGGCGTTCCCGCACAGATGGGTTTTGGAGTACTAGTGGGAACCCCAGTGTTTCTGCTGTTAGGTATTCCAATTTTTGGAGCTCTACTTCTATCACTCTCTATCGCGATGTCTTCTAGCGTAGTAATTGTAAATATCACTAGAAGCCCACGTCGCCGCACTGATACCTCTACTGAAGAAGCGTTGCTAGGTTGGTCGTTAATTCAAGATCTCGTCGGAGTTGCGTTGGCTGCAGTAATTTTGACCTTGTTTGGCGCCGCTGAGAAGTCA
>JBIIUL010000047.1:0-7551 GCA_044340015.1 Candidatus Planktophila sp. | reverse complement strand
CCGACGATGACGTAGATGTCTCGTGCGCCTTCGCTGATGCGATTTCGCATAGCGATGAAGGCTCCGAATAAACCAAAGATTGCGCCAGATGCGCCGACAGAAACATAAAGCTCATTTGTTAGATAGATCGAGGCGAGTGAGCCGGTTAAAAGTGAAGAAAAGAAAATTACAAGAAAGCGCGCTTTTCCAAGTGCGGCTTCGATGGGATTTCCTAAAACTAAAAGTGAGAACAAATTAAAAAATAGATGTGTAAGCCCGCCATGAACCAGAGCCACAGTAAAGAGTCGCCAGTATTCACCAGAATCTACAAATGGGCGAAAGAGCGCTGTGTAATCGTAAAACTCTGGGTAAATCAGATTTACTAAGTACGCGCCAGAAATTACCGTGATTAATGAGAGCGTTGCAGAACGCTTCATTTGATACATGGTTAAAAGTTAAGCGATTGTGACGCTATTGATTACAACCGGCGTAACAGGAACATCTTGAGCACCTGTTGGTGTTGAACCGATCTTTTCTACAACAGCCTGAGAAGCGGGGTCTTTAACTGCTCCGAAGATAGTGTGTTTGCGGTTTAACCAAGTTGTTGGTGCAACAGTGATAAAGAACTGTGAACCGTTTGTTCCTGGGCCAGAGTTAGCCATTGCAAGAATATATGGCGCATCGAATTGAAGTTCGCCGTGGAATTCATCAGCGAATTGGTAGCCCGGTCCGCCAAAACCTTTTCCAAGTGGGTCTCCACCTTGAATCATGAATCCTGAAATGACGCGGTGAAAAATTGTTCCGTCGTACAACTTTGCAGTTGTCTTCTTGCCATCGCGTGGATCAGTCCACTCTTTCGCACCAGTTGCTAGTTCAACAAAGTTTGCAACTGTCTTTGGAGCATGGTTTGGGTACAGCTCGATAACGATGTCGCCGAGTGATGTGTGAAGAGTTGCTGTTGATGACATTTTTTGTAGCCAATCGTTTCAGTGGAGTTACGAATAGTACCTGAAGTTTTAGGCTAACTGCTCACTTTGATTGTGTCGCCTGATTTGTTGGAGGAAACCACTTGAATTGTGATCCCTTTATAAGAAACTTTCTCCCCCGGTTTTAATGAACCTAGAATTTGAGTCTCTTTCTTTGTATTTTTGCTAGTGATAATTGTAATAATTCCTTGATCATCGCCTTTTGTAACATCGACTAGGTAAACCAGAATTCCAGTTTCTTTAGGTGTTAATTTGTCGAAGGTAGATTGACGTCGTACCTCGACTACTAAGGCTTGGGTTGCGCTCAAAGGTGTAATGAGTAATTTTTTACCCGCCTCTTTTGAATTAAGTGGCTTTAGCGTTTGTTGGAAAGTTCCCTTGGTATCTTTTGAAAGACAGACAACTTCATCGTCAGCCAACCAATTCAAAACTAAACGGTGCCATCCAATTAACTCAGGAACAGAGGTTCCGCCGTTACCCATCAAATCCCAGATTGGTCCTGGTTGGCCTTCGAAATATTTAAATGGATGGGTTATTCCAAGAATATGTCCTAATTCGTGTGCGTAGAAACTCCAGCCAAATCCTGGTTTCGTAAAGTCGGAGAGTTTATTTTTGCCGATATATATCGCTCCAGGAAAATTCTTTTCTTTAGTTTTGAATAGCCCAGCGCCACCCGTAAGAGCCCCACTTGTTTTGATATTTGTTGTGTTTACTGGGGGAACTACTGTTACTAAGTCAAAGTTTGAGAAATCAATATCGTTATCAGCTGCGTCTAACGCATCTTGTACGAAACCTACGGCATTTCCTTGTCCGTCGATAAACATTTTATAAGATGCTGAGTTTTTGTTAATTCTGTAGAATTTATTGCTTACGGTTAGTTCAGGTTTCATTTTTCCGTAGCTTTGATCTTCTAGGAATTCTTTAGCTTTTGTAAAATAATTTTCTGCGAACTTCTTGTTGTTTAATGATTTTGATGGGTTGTCAGGGAAATCTACAAAAAGTAATAAGTTTCGAACTTTGCCAGTTGATGGAGTTAAGTCGGGAAAACGAGGAAAGCCAGCGCTTAAAGGCTCTTGTACTACTTTTGCTAACTTACATGGGTTGATTGTTGTTGCTTCAGTTTCGGCAATTGAA
Organism: Candidatus Planktophila sp.; assembly: GCA_044340015.1. GTDB lineage: Bacteria > Actinomycetota > Actinomycetes > Nanopelagicales > Nanopelagicaceae > Planktophila. The sequence goes on along the minus strand of JBIIUL010000047.1, from coordinate 5,452 downwards.
TGGCTAGGAATTACAAAACTTTGAGCCAACAAAATAAATACAAGAACCTTAATTTTTCCGGACATTTCAGAAGTTTAGTAAAGAATTGTGGAGACCGGTTTTGACTTGCTCCAAATTAAAAATTGTGGAGACTTGCTTTACTTGCTCCAAAACTAAAGTTTGTGGAGACCAGGGGAATCGAACCCCTAACCCCCGCCTTGCAAAGGCGGTGCTCTACCAATTGAGCTAGGTCCCCGTGTTAGAACGGGTGGGCCCAGGTGGACTTGAACCACCGACCTCTTCCTTATCAGGGAAGCGCTCTAACCAGGCTGAGCTATGGGCCCGCAAGAAAGATCTCTCTTTATTGCAGAAGCGCTAGGTTACTTGAACTTCTTCAAGAGACCAAAACGCACGCCTTAGCGCAGATGCCAGAGCGTAGCGTTATTTCGCTGAAATCTCATCTTCCTGGTTCTGTGTAACAGAGACCAGTGCGACGCCTTCGTCGAGGTTTACCAAGCGGACGCCCATTGAATCGCGACCGGTTTGGCGGACTTCAGCAGCTGGTGTGCGCATAACGGTTCCCGCAGATGTGATCGCCAAAATCTCGTCGGTGTCGGCGAGAACTAGCGCGCTAACAAGTGAGCCACGTGAATTCTCATCGATCTTGGCAGCCTTAATGCCAATACCGCCGCGACCTTGTAAGCGGTATTCATCAAGTGGAGTTTTCTTTCCGTAACCACCATCGGTTGCGGTAAATACAAATGCTGTCGCTGTTTGTGAATCAATGCGCGCCATTGTTAGTAGCTCATCATCGGCACGGAACTTCATGCCGATAACACCGCTGGTTGAGCGACCCATTGGACGAAGTGATTCGTCATCAGCGGCAAAACGAAGCGACATCGCTTTCTTGGATACGAGAAGTAATTCATCCCCTTTGTTGACAAGCGCTGCGGATACAACTTCATCGCCTGGCTTCAATGAGATTGCAATGAGTCCGCCGGTACGTGGTGAGTCGTATTCGGTAAGTGGAGTCTTCTTAACCAAACCTGTTTTAGTTGCAAGAACTAGATAAGGGGAAGCGGTGTAATCTTTAAATGACAAGACTTGTGCAATTAACTCATCTGGCTTAAAGGCCATCAAGTTTGCAACATGTTGTCCGCGAGCATCGCGACCCGCATCTGGAAGTTCGTGGACTTTGGCGCGGTAAACGCGACCTTGGTTGGTAAAGAACAATAACCAGTCGTGTGTGCTGGCAACGAAGAAGTGATCAACAACGTCATCTTGCTTTAGCGCTGCGCCTTTTACGCCGCGGCCACCACGACGTTGTGATTTATAAAGATCGGCGTTGGTGCGCTTGGCATAACCTCCTCGTGTAATTGTGACGACAGCATCTTGATCTGGAATTAAATCTTCAGCAGAGAAATCGCCTTCGCTGGCAACAATCTGGGTACGGCGTTCATCGCCATATTTTGCAGTGAGGTCGGTGAGCTCGGAAACTATTATCTGGCGCTGTTTTGCTTCACTAGCCAAGATCTCGTTGAGTTCGACAATATCTGACATGAGTCCGTTGTATTCATCATTAATCTTCTGACGTTCCAACGCTGCAATGCGGCGCAGTTGCATATCGAGGATTGCATTTGCTTGTACTTCATCGACATCAAGTAACTTCATCAAACCGGTGCGCGCTTCTTCAGGGGTTGTGGAAGCACGGATTAAAGCGATAACTGCGTCAAGAGCATCGAGGGCCTTGAGGTAGCCCTGCAAGATGTGGGCGCGTTTTTCTTTTTCAGCTAAACGATATTTAGTGCGGCGAATAATTACTTCTACCTGGTGTTCGATGTAGAACTTTATAAATTCATCTAAACGAAGTGTGCGCGGCACTCCGTCGACAAGTGCCAACATATTTGCGCCGAAGGTATCTTGTAATTGAGTCTGTTTGTAGAGGTTATTTAAAATAACTTTCGGAATAGCGCTGTTCTGTAAGACGATTACTAGGCGTTGGCCAAGACGCTCGTTACCTTCATCGCGCACATCGGCGATGCCTTTGATCTTGCCGTCTTTAACAAGCTCGGCAATTTTTAGAGCTAAATTGTCTGGGTTAACTTGATAAGGAAGTTCAGAAACTACAAGACAGGTGCGCTTATTGATTTCTTCAACCTGCACAACTGCACGCATCGTGATTGAGCCACGTCCTGTGCGGTAGGCCTCTTCAATGCCAGTGCGTCCAACGATTAAAGCTTTAGTTGGGAAATCTGGGCCTTTAACAATCTTTAGAAGTTCAGTTAATAACTCTTCAGGTTTGATATCTGGATTTTTAAGTGCGTAGATAACACCTTCGGTGATTTCTCGTAAGTTGTGTGGCGGAATATTTGTCGCCATACCAACTGCGATACCGGCAGAACCATTTACAAGCAGGTTTGGAAAACGACTCGGTAGAACATCTGGCTCTTGTGAGCGGCCGTCGTAGTTTGGTGAGAAGTTAACGGTGTCTTCATCGATATCGCGCATCATCTCCATCGCGATAGGCGATAGGCGGGCTTCGGTATAACGCATTGCTGCAGCCGGATCGTTGCCGGGAGAACCGAAGTTTCCGTTGCCATCTACCAATGGATAACGCAGTGACCAGTGCTGGGCTAAACGAACAACGGTGTCATAGATCGCGGTGTCACCATGTGGGTGGTAATTACCCATGACATCACCGACGATGCGAGAAGATTTATAGTAACCCTTATCTGGACGATAACCAGCGTCGTACATTGCATAAAGTACGCGGCGGTGAACAGGCTTTAATCCATCGCGCACATCTGGCAACGCGCGACCAACAATGACTGACATCGCGTAGTCGAGATATGAACGCGCCATTTCGACTTGAAGGTCAACGGTTTCAATACGATCGAAATCATCACCAGGGTTAACCATGCCGGTGCGATCGACTGGAACTACATCTTTAGGTTTTTTATCGTCAGCCATTTAGATATCCAAAAATCTAACATCTTTAGCGTTACGTTGAATAAATGCGCGGCGTTGTTCTACATCTTCACCCATAAGAACAGAGAAGAGATCATCGGCTGCCGATGCATCTTCCAGAGTTACTTGAATTAGCACGCGGTGTTCTGGGTCCATGGTTGTATCCCAAAGTTCTTTAGCTGGCATTTCGCCAAGGCCTTTAAAGCGTTGGATGCCGTCATCTTTAGGTAAACGTTTTCCGGCATCGAGACCGATCTTGATCATGCCATCTCGTTCGCGATCAGAGAATGCATATTCAATTGGATCTTTACCGCCCCATTTAATTTTATAAAGTGGCGGTTGCGCCAAGTAAACAAAGCCTTTTTCAATAAGTGGGCGCATAAAGCGGAATAGTAAAGTTAAGAGCAAGGTGCGGATGTGTTGACCGTCAACGTCCGCATCGGCCATCAAAATAATCTTGTGGTAGCGAAGTTTTTCGATATCGAAATCTTCGTGAACGCCAGTGCCGAGTGCGGTAATTAGCGCTTGTACTTCGTTATTTTGTAAGACGCGGTCGATGCGCGCTTTTTCAACGTTAAGAATCTTTCCGCGAATTGGCAGAACTGCTTGGTTACGTGAATCGCGACCACCTTTGGTGGAACCGCCCGCAGAGTCACCTTCAACGATGTAGAGCTCACACTTTGATGGATCAGTCCATTGGCAATCAGCGAGCTTGCCGGGCATGCCACGGCCTTCGAGTAAACCTTTGCGATTACGCGATAGATCGCGCGCTTTGCGTGCTGCAACACGGGCTGCAGCAGCATCGATGCTCTTGCGAACAATGTCTTTACCTTCTTGTGGGTTCTGTTCAAACCATTGTGTTAAAAATTCGTTGACAGCCTTTTGGGTAAATGATTTTGCTTCTGTGTTGCCAAGTTTGGTTTTTGTCTGGCCTTCAAATTGTGGTTCGCCAAGTTTGATAGAAACAATGGCGGTTAAACCTTCGCGGACATCATCACCAGTTAAGCGATCTTCTTTTTTACGGATGAATCCGGCTTCTTCGCCAAATTTATTTACAACTGATGTAAGTGCGGTGCGGAAACCTTCTTCGTGGGTTCCGCCCTCGTGGGTGTGAATGGTGTTTGCGAAGGTATAGACAGATTCTGAGAATCCGGCGTTCCATTGCATGGCAATTTCAAGTGAGAGTTTGGCTTTTTTATCTTCGGCGTTAAAAAAGATGATTGATTTGTGGGTTTCACCACGCGTTGAATTTAGGTGTTTTACGAAATCTGCAATGCCGCCGTCGTATTTGTAATTTACGTGTAAAGGCTCGCCTTTATCGTCAACGTGGCCAGGGCGTAGATCGGTAAGGGTTAAACGTAAGCCTTTATTTAGAAATGCCATTTCGCGGAAACGGGTGGATAAAATTTCAAATGAGAAATCTGTGGTTTCAAAGATTTCAGTAGATGGCCAGAATTGAACTGTTGTGCCGGTCTTGGTTGATGCTTCACCTTTTTTAACTGGCGCGGTTGGGACACCGAGTTTGTAACTTTGCGACCAGAAGAAACCATCGCGTTGTACATCAACTGAAAGATCGGTTGAAAGCGCATTAACAACAGAAATACCGACGCCGTGCAGACCACCAGAGACTGAGTAACCACCATCGCCGAATTTTCCACCGGCGTGCAAAACTGTAAGAACAACTTCGAGTGCTGGCTTCTTTTCGACTGGGTGGATATCAACCGGAATGCCGCGGCCGTTGTCGATACATTGCAGTGAGCCATCAGGCATCAAAGTCACATTGATTTCATCGCAATAACCTGCGAGCGCTTCATCTACCGAGTTGTCGACGACTTCATAGACCAGGTGGTGGAGACCGCGTTCGCCGGTTGAGCCGATATACATGCCGGGGCGTTTGCGGACAGCGTCGAGGCCCTCAAGGACGGTGATCGAGCTGGCGTCGTAACCGCCGGACTTCTCGGACACTAAAGGCTCCTCACAAAATCAGGTTCTGGTCTTAAAAGGCACCTAGAAGGGGAATTCCTTAACTAAGCGCTCTTATCCTATCTGTAAAAAGAAAAGGCGCTAGCCACAATAAGCCTTAGGTGTGGGTAATGCGCCGTTTTCCGCGCAGGGGTGAGGGTTCCTAGTGGGTGGGGGGCTTTATTTAGCCGTAGGTGTCGCGCGGGCCTCGTTCGTTTTTGATGGTGCGAAGTCCGCGCTTCCATGAGGGCGCTTGCGGCCCAATGAAGTTTAAAGATTGAACGCCGGCATCGGGAGCGCTCTTTTGAACCGAGTGGAGAAGATCTAAACCAACTGCAGTTAATTGTGTTGCCCATGCAGTTGATGAACATTGCACAAGTAGTGCGCCTTCAAGAAGTGAGAGTGGTGTGGTGTGAGATGCGATCTCGTCGCCAACAATTGATTTCCAATTTGAGAAGAGCGTTCCTTCGGCGATTCCTAAATGCCAATCGCGCTGCGTTATTAAATCTTCGATTACTTCATTGATAAGAGTTGGGTCTCCGGG
>JBIIUL010000046.1:0-7641 GCA_044340015.1 Candidatus Planktophila sp. | reverse complement strand
CGCATTAAGGAATATGCAAAGAGTCACCCTGGTGCAACTGATGATCAAATCGGTTGGGCTATGGTGGAGGAACTATCAATTAATGCGGCAAAGATCTTTGAAGAAGAGTTCGAGAAGCAAAATGGTCGCAATGGTCGTCTTTCAATTCAGACTGATCCACGCAACTTTCGCGATGCCAAGGCACTTACTGATCAGGCTGTGACTTTTTCAAAGCTTGCGAAAAATATAATTGTAAAGATTCCCGTAACTAGCGAAGCAATTAGCGCATTTGAAGAAGCGACTTACCAAGGTGTTAGTTTGAATGCAACCGTTTCATTCTCAGTTGCACAAACCATTGCAGTTGCTGAAGCGATCGAGCGTGGTCTAAAGCGCCGCGAAGCAGAAGGTCTGGATATTTCTCAGATGGGGCCAGTCTGCACAATCATGGTCGGTCGCGTTGATGACTGGGTAAAGGTTTCGGCTGAAAAATCTGGCGCGATGATCGATCCAGGCGTTATGGAATGGGCTGGCGTTGCAGTCTTTAAACACGCACACCAGGTTTATAAAGAGCGTGGCTATCGCACTCGTTTGCTCTCTGCAGCATTTCGCAATCACATGCATTGGAGCCAAATTCTTGGTGGAGACTCTGTTATCTCACCACCATATGCGTGGCAGGTAAAGATCAACAAAGCTGGGCTCGTTCCGAATCTAAATAGCATCGAAGAGCCTGTTGACCCAACGATTCTAAAGACGCTTCAGACTCTGCCCGAGTTCAACAAGATGTATGACGTTGACGGTTTAAAGGTAGAAGAGTTCACAAACTTCGGAGCAACTCTTCGCACTTTGCGCGGCTTCCTGCAATCAGTAAACGATCTCGAAGCTTTTGTTCGAGATGTAACTGTCCCTAATCCGGATAAGTAAATTATCCTTTTAGGTCGAAGCGATCTGCGTTCATCACCTTTGTCCAGGCGCTGACAAAGTCCTTAACAAACTTTGCCTGGCCATCGCTTTGGGCATAAACCTCTGCATATGCACGCAAGATTGAGTTAGATCCGAAGACCAAATCAGCGCGAGTTGCAGTGAATTTAACTTCGCCAGTTGTTCTGTTGCGCAAGTTATAAAGGTTTTCACCAGCTGGCTCCCAGATATAGGTCATGCTGGTTAGCACGCTAAAGAAGTCGGTATTAAGAGTTCCAACTTTTTCTGTAAACACACCGTGCTTGGTTCCACCGTAGTTTGTTCCAAGTGCACGCATGCCACCCATCAACACCGTCATCTCTGGCGCGGTTAGCCCCATAAGTTGAGCGCGATCAAGAAGTAGTTCTTCAGGCTTAGCTGAGTACTCCTGCTTTAACCAGTTGCGGAAACCATCATGAATTGGCTCAAGTGGAGCGAAAGAGTGCGCATCGGTTTGCTCAGCAGTTGCATCGCCACGACCTGGTGCAAATGGAACTGAAACTTCAATCCCAGCAGCTTTTGCTGCAGCTTCCACGCCTACGTTTCCAGCAAGAACAATTACATCCGCGATGCTTGCGCCTGATTCTTTAGCGATTGGTTCAAGTGCTGCAAGCACCTTCCCCAAGCGCGCTGGTTCGTTTCCTTGCCAATCTTTCTGTGGCGCAAGGCGAATACGAGAACCATTTGCGCCACCGCGCTTATCGGAACCGCGGAATGTGCGAGCGCTATCCCAAGCAGTTGCAACTAGATCAGAAACTGAAATTCCGGTCGCCGCAATCTTTGCCTTAACAGCTGCAACATCATAAGAAGTTGATCCTGTTGGAATTGGATCTTGCCAGATTAAATCTTCCTTGGGAACATCTGGTCCTAAGTAGTTAACCTTTGGTCCGAGATCACGGTGAGTTAATTTAAACCAAGCGCGTGCAAATACTTCGCTGAAGTAAGCAGGATCTGCATGGAAGCGCTTTGAGATCTCAAGATAAATTGGGTCTTTGATCATCGCCATATCAGCATCAGTCATCATTGGGTTGTAACGAATTGATGGATCTTCAACATCTACTGGCTTATCTTCCTCAGCGATATTGATTGGCTCCCATTGTGTTGCACCAGCTGGAGATTTCTTTAGCTCCCAGTCGTACTTAAAGAGAAGTTCAAAGTAACCACCATCCCACTTAGTTGGGTGTGTGGTCCAAGCGCCTTCAATTCCACTTGAAACAGTATCGCGACCAATGCTGCGAGTTGTGTGGTTCATCCAACCAAGACCCGCCTCATGAATATCCGCACCTTCTGGACTTGGTCCAAGACGTGAAGCATCACCATTTCCGTGCGCCTTACCAACTGTGTGTCCTCCTGCAGTCAGCGCAACAGTTTCTTCATCATTCATGGCCATACGCGCAAATGTTTCGCGAACATGTTGGGCGGTTAGCAATGGATCAGACTTTCCATTTACGCCTTCAGGGTTTACATAGATCAAGCCCATTTGAACGGCAGCCAATGGGTTTTCCATGGTGCTGGCATCTTTAACATCCTTATAGCGCGCATCACTTGGCGCCAAGAATTCAGTCTCAGGGCCCCAGTAAATATCTTTCTCTGGGTGCCAAATATCAGTGCGTCCAAAACCGAAACCAAAAGTCTTGAGTCCCATTGATTCGTAAGCAATTGTTCCGGCCAAAACTAGTAGATCTGCCCAGCTAACTTTGTTGCCGTACTTCTGCTTAATTGGCCAGAGAATGCGACGGGCCTTATCAAGGTTTACGTTATCTGGGAATGAGTTAAGGGGCGCGAAGCGGAGATTTCCGGTTCCGCCACCGCCACGTCCATCTGTTGTTCGGTACGTTCCAGCTGCATGCCATGACATACGAATCATCAATCCGCCGTAATGTCCCCAGTCAGCTGGCCACCAAGGCTGGCTATCTGTCATTAGCGCGTGTAAATCTTTCTTTAGCGCTGCAAAATCTAAACTCTTCAACTCTTTGTGGTAATCGTAATCTTCACCAAGCGGATTAGTTTTTCTATCGTGCTGGTGCAAAATATCAAGGTTTAAATTCTTCGGCCACCAATTGACATTAGATGATCCACTTTCGGTATTTGAGCCGTGGACAACTGGGCACTTACCTGAATTTTCAGCCATTTTGAACTCCTCTAGCTAACGCGTAATAGTTTGGACTCTATCAAAACATGCCTAGTAATTAGGCATTCAGTCTCAATTACTGATACTAAGACCAGTCAAAATCACCCCTGTGATGGCTGAAGTATCTTATAAAATCGAAAATTGAATCGCTAAAGAAGTGGACGCAATTCAACTTTACGGTTGCATGCTTTAGAGCCTGCAAATGCTAGTTCTTTTGCGATTTCTGCACTTGCGGCTTCGATCAACCAGAAGCCACTGAAGTTTTCTTTTGACTCAAATAACGGTTCACCAGTCTCGATACCTGCATCTAAACGGTTGTCGATAACGCTCGAATTCGAAGGTGCATTCAATCCGCCAGCAAATATCCACTGACCGTTGGCGCGCAATCCATCATTGAACGCATCGATTGCAGTCATCTCTGAGGGAGTTCCCGAATTAGTCAGGTCATCGATTACGAAAATAATGAATTTCATCGGACAATTTTATCTTTCTGGATTCAGCGGGATTCGGTACTGAACTTTCCCGGATTCTTTGGTGTAGGAATCATAAAGTTTTCTGGCTGTTTCGTTCGTTGCATCAGTGTTCCAATAAAATCTACTTGACCCAGCCTTGATGGCAATTTCTTGAACAGCATCAATAAGAGCTCGACCTGCTCCTTTGCCACGAATTTCTGGGTCGACAAACAAATCTTCTAGGTAACAGTAGTTGACTGGAGACCGTGTTGAATTCTGGAACGAATAATGGGCTAATCCACATGCTTTTCCATCTACTTCTGCTACCAGTCCATAAAGATTGTATTGATTATCTAATAATCTTTTCCACGTCAGTTCATATTGAACTTCTGGAGCGGTTGCTTTGTAAAATTCTAAATACCCGCCCCATAAGAACCGCCAGAGATCTTTGTCGCTTTCGACTAATTCTCTAACCTCGTTCATTTGCAAACTCTAGCAAATTCAAGGTTCAACATTTGGCTAGATACATTAGAAAGGTAGGCATATGCATTCTCCCAATAATCTAAACTATTGAGACAACCATGAATGCCTCCACCAGAGAACCGGCAGGTAAGCCAGCTTTCTCGGCAGAGCTTTCGGCCCAGCTTCGCATGCGATCGTCCAAATTTTCTGCATGGGCAGTCTGACTGACGTGCGCCTTCACAGCTTTCATCTTTTTATCAAAGGTAGAAGTTATATCGATGAAGTGATTCGGCGTCGTACTTCCCATAACCCACACCTCACTGACGGACCAGGGTTCTAGCCCTTCAAGTTTATAAAGATGCTGGAATGCGAACGGGTTACCGGCATCTGGGTATACCGCCTGCATGGCAGCTTCTCCTGCAGCCATGTGGTCTGGGTGACTCGAAAATATACGATCCCAGTTGCGATCAGGGTACTGAACGACTAATCGCTGAGGGCGAACTTTTCTGATTACTCTAACAATATCTTTTCGCAGCTCAAGGGTTGGGGCAAGAGTTCCATCAACATAATTCAAGAAATGTACATCGCTCACACCAACAGCTTCTCCGGCAGCGCGTTGTTCTTGCTGGCGGATAACAGGCATTTCTTCACGATGAACATCAGGATCGACCCCGCCTTGATCACCATTTGTGCAAACACAATAACTAACTTGGATACCTTTGCTCGTCCACTGCGCAATAGTTCCGGCAGCGCCAAAATCAAGATCGTCTGGATGTGCTGTAACAATCAGGATTCGCTCTACATCTTTATCATCAATTGGCATTAGATAACCTCCGCGTTAGTTTTGTGGGCCTCACTATGGTTTAGTAAGGTTTGGTGCATTCCATAAATTCATGCTGATCAAAAACTTGATGTACTTCTGGGTGATTTTCTAATTCAGCGTTTAGCATTTCTTCATTTAGATCAGATCTAAAACAGCCCAGAACTTCAGTAGATAATCCCCCCAATACATTTGCACACTTTAGGGTTTTAAAGAGATCATATTTCTTCCACATTCCATAAATAATTCCCACGATAAAATTATCCCCTGCGCCTGTTGTATCAATAGAGTTGAATGTACGTACAGGTGGAATATGAAAGTATTTGCCTTCTACTTTTGTTACGACGCCACTAAAACCCATTTTTATGAGGGGGAACTCAACGTGCTTTTCGAGAATATCCAAGCACTTCAAAAGATCTGGCTCATTGCACATGCTTCGTGCTTCAATGCTATTTGGCGTAAAGAACTTCACATAAGGAAGTATCTCTGCATAATCTTTCAAATTAATATCATCGGTCCATGAAGAATCCAAAATTAGTTCAACCCCACGGGCATGTAGCTTCTTGGCGACATCCAAATTATGGGGGAAAATAGTTACCGAACTGCCATCATAAAAATCAAGTAGTTGCTGTTCGCTCAAAGCTGTTTCATCTACCTTTGCATTGAAACAGATAAATGAACGTTCCTCTTTTGATGTCAGGACGCTAGTGAAGACGATAGGGCTTTTAGCACCCACGCTAAATTCTGAGATATTCTTGTAATCAATTCTCGTGAGCAATTCACGAGCAATAAACGATTCAAAGTCGCTTTCTAGGATCGTGCCTAATTCTGCTGGAACCCCAAGTTTTGCAAGGTGGTATGGGATAACAATCGGTCCTCCGCCAACGCACATAGCAAAGTTAGAAGCGAAGACTTCAGTCCCAAGGGCAGGTAGCGCATCTACGCCATGAAATATGAGATCAACATTCATCTGACCAAAAATTGAAGTGAATGGCTTCATTTCCAATCACCAGAACCTGTTGCATTAAGAATTACAAACTCTGAAACTAACTTTGTGGCCAAGTCGAAATTTGATACTAATGGATTAGTCAGTAAAGCTTTACCTGCCAATTTCTTATCTTTAGTTAAAATAGCCTGTACTGAAAGACGTTCGTACTCTTTCATTGTAGAAATCAAATTGAGGATATTTTTGGGGATATTCTGTTGAGGTCTAGGCTTCACTGCTTTATTTGAAACGGTACACATAACCTCTATGACATCATTTGTTGCGAGCTCAGGGATTGCCCCATTATTTCTAGTGGAGAGCACCATTTCAGCGGGTGCCGAGGACTCATATGCTTTAATGAAATTTACCGCCACACCCGCATATCCCCCCTCATCCTTCCCGTTGATAAACTCTTCAACTGAAGGAACTTTACGAAGCTTCGGGCGAGACTTTCCAGACTCATTCTTCATATAGTTGTTTTCGCGAATATTGTAATTTCGAAAGAATATTTCTAGAGCGGTACCAAAATCTGACTCGATATCCACCGCAGAGAGTTCAGCATTCATGGTCTTATTAACACTGGCGATTAACTCACCACGCGAATGGGTGGAAGATTCAAACATTTCAATCGCTTTTTTGTTGTAGTGATAGAAATATAGGTACTCGTTTAGCAAATGACCTTCAGAAATATCTAAAATTTCTGGGTCAAATAAGCGCATCTCGGTGCTCTCAAATAGATCAGGGTTACTTAGAACCTCGCTTGAAACATTTTTTCCATCTACCTTAAAATCATTGAACCAAGTCAAGTGATTTAGACCAAACGAATTACAACTGAAACGATCTCCAGAAACATCTAATATCTCAGCTAACTGTCCAATAAGTTCCAATGGGGAATCGCAGATTCCAAAAGCAGAAAACCCTTGATCGACAAGTGCTTGCGTAACAAGACCAGCTGGGTTTGTGAAGTTGAGAATAATGTGGCCCGGTGCAGCAATTTCCTTGGCTAATTGACAGTAAGCAGAGATCACTGGGATTGATCGCATCGCCATACTGAAGCCACCGGCTCCAGTAGTTTCCTGGGCTAGTAAACCCAAACTGGAGATAATCTCCTCATCTTTCAACCTGGAGGCATCTCCACCCACGCGTATGGTGGTAATTATGTAATCAGAATTTTCGATAGCTTTTCTAGCATCAGTCTCAATCGTGAAATCTAACTCTGGCGAAATTCGTCTGGCCACTTCCTTGGCCAATTTCCCGTATGTGTTCAATTTAAACTCATCGACATCGAAAAAAACGACGCTTCCTAGGTTTAATTCTGCGGCAGCTCGAGCGATAGTTCTTGCCACAAAGAGGCTTCGAACACCTCCCCCACCTAGAACACAGAGCTTCTTCTCAGCCATTAACTCAATTTCGCTCTGTTGTAGGAACTATTTGAATAGGCAACTCAAAAGTGTCCTCCGGGAGCAACTCGTAACCCTTAACCCAATTAAGTCTCTTGTATAACTGAAATCCTTCAGCGTACTTAATCTCCTCTTTCATACATTGGAGTCCGCGTAAACGATTTACTGTACTGATCATCTCTTCCCAGCCTGGTTTCATTTGCGAAACATGTTCTCCAAGCATTTTTAGCTTGGTCTCAAACTGTTGAGTTATATCTACGTAAAAATCGGGAATAAAATTGACGCTCGCTTTGGTATCAGAGAAGAAGACCGGTGCCCATGCAACGTTTACGACTAGGCGCGATATTGCCCGATGGTCGTTATGGTAATCGTTGGGCGAGGTTGTAAAAATTACATCCGGATTCAGACGTTCCATCTCATTGATCACCACATCGTAACAAGCACGATCATCAACT
>JBIIUL010000045.1:0-7728 GCA_044340015.1 Candidatus Planktophila sp. | reverse complement strand
CCGGTGCCCATGCAACGTTAACGACTAGGCGCGATATTGCCCGATGGTCGTTATGGTAATCGTTGGGCGAGGTTGTAAAAATTACATCCGGATTCAGACGTTCCATCTCATTGATCACCACATCGTAACAAGCACGATCATCAACTAAGCGATGATCTTCGATGCCCAAAAAGATTGGCGTGACTCCTAAATAACTTGCGCCACGGATTGCCTCTTCTTTTCGCAGAGCCACGATCTCCTGCCAAGTTAAATCACCAGGTAGAACACCGCGCCCACGACGCCCATCCATTGCGATCACTACATCGACATGATGACCTTGCTGGACATATTTAAGTAAGGTTCCACCGACGAACGCCTCCATGTCATCTTGATGTGGCATGAATGCAGCGACTCGCAGCTTACGCATTTCAGATTCTCCTTTTCGCAACCTTCTTTAACCTTTAATTCCTGTTTGCGCGATACTTTCAACAAATTTCCTTTGGAAAAATGCAAAGATAATTACCATTGGAAGTACGCTGATTACTGCACCTGCCATAACCTCTTGGTAATAGGTTGTGTGTTCCCCGATTAGATAAGCAAGGCCTGCAGAAAGGGTCATCTTATCCATATCTGAATTAACAATAAGAGGCCACAATAATTCTTTCCAACTGCCGATCATTGTCAGAATACCCAGCGCAACAAGACCAGGTGTTACTAGCGGAATCATTATCTGCCAATAGATTCTGAATGTACCGGCTCCATCAATTCTTGCTGCATCTTCTAGTTCCATCGGAATTGCTGCGAAGAATTGCCGCAGCAAGAACACGCCAAAAACCGTAAACATGTTAGGGATTATCAGCGCTTCAATCGTATTAGTCAGATTTAATTTAACCATTATATTAAATTGTGAGATAAGAAAGATCTGACTTGGGACCATCAATAGAGCCAACATCCCTAAGAAAATTACATTCTTAAATGGAAAATTTAGACGAGCAAAAGCGTAAGCCGCCATAGAAGCGAATAAGAGTTGTGAAACAACTGTGCCCAAAGCAACAATTAGCGTGTTGAGATAGAGAGTAAAAAATGGGTATTTCTCAGCAACCAACGAGAAGTTAATCCACTGCGCTTTCTCTGGGAACCACAACATAGGTGTCTGGATAGTTTCGTCATAGGTCTTTAAAGAGGTAATGAACATCCAAATAAATGGCCCAACCATCAGCAGGGAGACAAAAATTAGGCTAGCAATAACGCCTATTTTATAAGAACGAGTCAACTTCATCTCAATCTCCTAGTCATAGTTAACCCACCGTTTTTGGACTCTAAATTGAATTGCAGTGACTGCGAAGATGATGAATAGTGAAACAACAGAAATAGCGGCGCCATAACCTCTTAAACCAAAGGTAAATGCTTGGTTGTAGAAGTAGGTGACCAAACTAGTTGCATACTGGTATCCGACCGTATCTGCCCGAATCATAAGAAAAATCAAATCAAATATTTGGAAGGTGCCAATCATGGTTACAACTGAAACAAAGAAGATAGTTGGCGTGAGTAGCGGCAAGGTAATACGGAAGAAAATTTGGCGAGTATTGGCGCCATCTACCTGAGCGGCGTCGTAATACACGCCAGGAATCCGTTGAAGACCGGAGAGCAGAATGATCACCATATAACTTAAAGATGCCCAGATAAGAACTATCAGGATTGACCAGCGCACCACATTTGTATCGCTGAGCCAGAAAATCGGTGGTACTCCAAACCACCCTAATATGTTGTTTACCAATCCGTAAGATGAGTTGAAAAGCCAACGCCAGAGCAATCCAATTGCTGCCGGCAAAGTTATCGCCGGTATAAATATGGCGGTTCTAAAAAAGCCTTGAGCCGGAATCTTTTGATTAAGCATCCAAGCTAATCCGATGGAGAGGATCACAATGCTAGGAACTCCAAGGATTGCATAGAAAGCAGTATTTTTCAGCGCTCTCCAGAAAATCTCATCTTCAGCCAAAGTTCTGTAATTTTCAAGGCCAACAAACGTTCGCATTCCGAAGATTCCAACATCGTTAAAACTTGTCCAAATATTCTCGAAAAAAGCGTAGAGGTAAAAAACACCAATACCAATGACCATCGGAGCAATAAATAAGAATGCAGAGTAGTTGTACTTCTGCTTTTTCTTCTTCATTTTTCTCCTTCTTTGGCTGTAAAAGTTGAGGTGTTCAAAGGGCGTAACCCTTTGAACACCTCAAACTATTTCTTTTATCTCTTACTCGGGCTTAGCCTTATTTTTTATTAAGTGCATCCAATAGGCCTTGAGATTTAGTCGCCGCAGTTTTCAGCGTTTCTGCTGCTGGCGCCTTTCCGGAGAGGACCAAGGCAATGGCATCAACCATTGGCTGTGTCGTTGCTGGAACACCGTTTGATGGATAAGCAAAGGATGTCTTTGCCGCAGCAACAATCACCTTTGCATCAATGTTTTGGAATCCAGTTGTATATGCACGTTGAGCATCTGCGCGCGCTGGGAATTCAATTCCATTGCGTGCTTCATTGGACATCGAGCTAAAGCCAGTGATGTATTTGATGAACGTCCAGGCTCCTGCCTTATTCTTAGATTTTGCAGAAATTGCATAACCTAGTCCGCCTGCAACGCTCTGGTTGTTTAGAGCACGCTTTGGCATCTGGATTAAACCGATGTTCTTGGCTTGTCCAAGTGTTGACTTTTCAAGGACGGCTGCCTTCCATGAACCAATAAACACCATTCCAGCGTTACCGGCCAAGAAAATATCAGTTCCCTTGGTTTCAGAGAGGACGTTGTAAGGAGCCATGAGCTTGTCAGTCATCAAATCCTTTACAGATTCAATGGTTGCAATACCACCAGGTGTACCTAGCGCGGTCGTCTTCTTATCAGCTGATAGGAAGCTGTTGCCATCTTGGTACAGGAAGTTAATCCAAGAAGGTTGTGCATCAAGTTCCATCACGAGTGGATATTCGTTGGTCTTCTTCGCAGCAGTTTGCGCAGCAGCTAGAGCAGCAGCAGTTTTTCTCATATCGTCCCATGTCCAGTTTTTCTTAGGAAGTGGAACTCCATACTTTGCGAAAATTGCCTTGTTGTATGCAACGAATACTGCATCCATACCCTTTGGAAGAGCCCATTGGCTATCGCCGAGCTTGAAAGCAGAGACACGGCCAGGAACGTATTGATTCATGTTTAATCTATCCGCTGCAATGTACTTGTCCAAAGGTTCTAGAACTCCACCTTCAGCATATTTTCGAACGAAAACATTCATCCATGTGACGTCTGTTGCCTTGTCGGTTGGAAGAGTTGCATCCAATTTTGTCCAGAACTCAGACCAAGGTGTTGAGTTAATAACTACCTTGTACTTGGTTCGGTAGACTTGGTTAAATTTATCAACTGATTGTTGGATGATTGGTTTTTGAACTTCATCCCAAAGCGCTAATGTGATTTCAGTCGGGCCAGCAGCACTTGCCGGAGTAATTGGTGATACGACGGCAACGCCACCAAGAATCGATAGGCTTAGTACAAAAGTGATTACTCTTGACTTCATTGATCTTTTCCTCTTTTTCTCCATAGAAGCCAAAGGAAACTCCACGGCTTGTTCAGAAGGTACGCCTAAATTCTCCTTTTGCATATAGTTTGCAAAAACTAATCTTGAGTAAAATGGGCAATTGTCTCAAGATGTGATCACCTATAAAAATCACCTGCAAATACCTCACCGATCTCGGGCTAGCCTCCGATTTGGCCAGGAATCACCTCTCTGGTCTTGAGGGATGCCCGCTCAAATCCAGCAATCTATAGTTAATATCAACCGTATGGATGGCTTGGCACTTCTAAAAAAGATTCGCCAGGGAGTCATTGGCGATGATCAGATGATGCATGGCCCCTACGGTCCTCGAAGAGTTACCTACGCAGACTACACAGCCAGTGGACGCTCTCTCGCATTTATTGAGGATTTCATTCGTGATGAGGTTATGCCTCGATATGCAAATACCCACACCGAATCCAGCGGAACCGGATTGCAAACAACAAGATTTCGCGAAGAAGCAAGAAACATCATTCGAAGTTCTGTTGGAGCCACTCATGACGATGCAGTTATCTTTGCAGGTTCTGGAAGCACTGGAGCGATAGATAAGTTAATTGGAATTCTCAATATTCGAATCCCGGCGGACTTAAATAGAAAATGGAATTTATCTGACTTGATCCCGCAGGATCAACGTCCAGTAGTTTTCATTGGACCCTTTGAGCACCACAGTAATGAGCTTTCGTGGCGAGAAACAATTGCAGATGTCATCACAATTTCAGAAGATTCTGATGGTCACATCGATCTCGCACTCCTAGAGCGAGAACTAGTTAAGTATCAGTCAAGACCGTTAAAAATTGGCTCGTTCTCTGCTGCGAGTAACGTCACGGGAATCATCACAGATACTGATGCTGTTTCGCGACTACTTCATGAGAACGGTGCGTTGGCTTTTTGGGATTACGCAGCCTCTGCTCCGTATGTCGAGATTAACATGCACCCTTCTGACCCACTTGCCCGTAAAGATGCGATTTTTTTAAGTCCACATAAGTTCATCGGTGGTCCAGGGACACCAGGAGTACTCGTTATGAACCGAGCGATTATTCAGAACTCTGTCCCTGTTGTTCCTGGTGGTGGAACCGTTGCTTATGTAAATACTGAAGAGCATCGATACTTATCAGATAGCGAGCACCGCGAAGAAGGCGGAACTCCGGCAATCATCGAGTCCATAAGAGCTGGCCTTGTATTCCAATTGAAAGAATCGGTAGGAATTCCAACGATTCATGCCCTTGAAGAGAAATTCCTCTCGCGTGCTATCGCTGCTTTTAGTGCGGAACCAAAAGTTGAATTACTAGGAAACTTATTAGCAGATCGCCTTTCGATTCTCTCTTTTGTAGTTAAAGCACCTTCCGGGAAATATCTTCACCATAACTTCATTGTTGCCTTACTCAATGATCTCTTTGGTATTCAATCTCGTGGAGGATGCTCTTGCGCAGGTCCGTACGGCCATCGTTTATTAGGAATTGACCTAGCTAAGAGCCACGAATTTGAAGCGCAAATCGCAGGCGGTTGTGAAGGTATAAAGCCAGGTTGGGTAAGAGTTAACTTTAATTATTTTATTTCGGACGCAGTAGTAGATCACATAATCGAGAGCGTTCTCTTTGTTGCTAAACATGGATATTTATTTCTATCAGATTACAACTTCAATCCAGATACTGGGCTTTGGAAACATAAGGATGGCTCCGTTGAACCGCCGATGAGTCTTCATGCAATTTCTTATAGCAGTGAAGGTGAGATGCAATATCCGATAAAACACGATAGGACATCTGAACTCTCCCTCAAGGATTACATAAACCAAGCCCACAAATTATCAATTGAGAAAGAGATAAACGTTATTTCTAATCAGTCCGCCAATATTGCTGACTTACTTGGTGAAAAATTTGAATCTATGCGATGGTTTGAATTACCTTCTGAATGTCTCAATGCATGACTGAATACAATAACTCTGAGGCTCATAAGGTTAAGTCCAATTCGCTCGGCAGTGTTATGGAGTCTGAAATTGCAGAAATTCCGGATGTATTTGAAAATCTCTTAAATTCGAATGAGCAGTTTAATCAGGTTGCGAATTTGATCTCCAAGAGCAACATTAATAATGTGATCATTCTTGCTCGTGGTACTTCAGATAATGCGGCGTACTTCTTAAAGTTTCTAATTGAAACTAAGCTAGGAATGCCCGTCGGGCTCGCTTCACCCTCATCGGTAACTATCTATAATTCGAAATTACATTTTGATAGAACTTTAGTTGTAGCAATAAGCCAAAGCGGTCAATCTACGGATTTAGTTGAATATGCAAAGTCAGCAAGATTAGGTGGTGCGACATTAGTTGGAATGACAAATGATGCAGAATCTCCTTTGGCAAAACTTTCAGACTTTCATATTTCGCTCTTGGCTGGACCCGAATACGCAGTTGCCGCCACTAAGTCTTATGCCGCACAGTTACTTGCTTCAATACTGTTGGTACGAGCTTGGGGGGTTGAGTTCTCGGGACTAGATTCCTTAGTTGCAGATGCAAGACGGACACTTTCTCTATCTTCTGGTCTTCTTGCAGCGGTAGAAAAGTTTGAAATTTCACGAGACATAATCATTCTCGGCCGTGGATTTTCTTATCCCAATGCTCGTGAAATGGCGCTGAAGATTCAAGAGACTAGCAAGGTCTCGGTTCAGAGTTTTTCTATCGCAGATTTTATGCATGGTCCTATTTCAGCCTTAACTAAAAATTCTCAAGTAATCGTGTTGGCTCACTATGGAATCTCACTTGATCACTTGGTTAGCGATATTGCAAAGGTCAGAGCGTCCTCACCTGATATTTACTGGCTTGGATCGGATCAACTCGCACTTGAAAATGAAACAGTGATTTCAGGTGCAAACTGCAGTTCTGAGATTCTCTCAAGCATTTGTGATGCCATTTTGATGCAGACTTTTGCACTCGAATTCGCTCGCAAGAACAAATTAAATCCCGACAGCCCCAAAGGGTTAGAAAAGATAACGTTTACACGATGAATGGAAACTGCTTAATCGTTTTGTGAGTTATCCAGATGTTTGCCAGAAGTAACACGACCAGCATGAGCATGGGCTGTTGGATCTTTTCTAACCTTGATAAAGCTCGCAACAGTTGAAACGAATAAGATCAAACCGATTACCGCGAGGCTTCCTACGGTTGGGATCTTAGGGATCTCAGTCCATGTTTCGTGCAAGTAAGTCAGGATCAACTTAACGCCGATAAACATCAGGATTACTGAAAGGCCAAGTGATAGGTAAACCAACTTATCAAGCAGCCCCTTGAGCAAGAAGTACAAGGCACGTAGTCCCAGCAATGCAAATGCATTTGCCGCGAATACCAAGAAAGGCTCTTGAGTTACGCCGAAGGTTGCCGGGATTGAATCCAGCGCAAACAGCAGATCAGTTGATGCGATGGCGATCATCACCAAGAACATTGGGGTTGCGATGCGCTTGCCATTAATGCGAGTGAAGATCTTTGAGCCATCGTATTCATCTGTCATTGCGATACGTTTTCTGATGACGTGAACAAGCGCATTGTCCTCAGGAGAAGGATCTTCATCCCAGTGCTTAAACAATCCAACGCCGGTCCAGATAAGAATTGCACCGAAGATTACGAATGTGAAGCTAAAGGCGGCTAGCGCTGCTGCACCAACTGCGATAAAGATCGCACGGAGTACAAGTGCAAGGATCACACCAAACATAAGTACACGTTGGTGGAATATTGATGGAACCTTGAACTGCGCCAAGATAATGATGAATACGAATAAGTTATCGACCGAAAGTGACTTCTCTACAAGGTATGCCGCGAAGTACTCGGTACCGAATTGTGAGCCCGCGGTCTGCCATACCCAGACACCAAACGCGATTGCCACACCGATGTAGAAGATCGACCAGATTGCGGCCTCTTTGAACATTACATCGTGGGGTTTGCGACTTACGGTAAGAAGGTCAATCACGATAAGTGCGAGAATCGCGCCCACGACAAGAGCCCAAGTTAAAAGAGTTACATCCATGTTTATTAAACCTATTCGTTAAGGGTGGCCATTTATGCCAAGGTCTCCCTCACCACAAAGTGGTCGCAACTCCGGGATAATTTCTATCCGTATTGACGAAGGTGCGTTAGCGAGGTACTCCCCTTAACTGTTTGGAAGTCTATGTTCGAAAC
>JBIIUL010000044.1:0-7844 GCA_044340015.1 Candidatus Planktophila sp. | reverse complement strand
TCAGTTAGATCTGAACCTAGGCCAGTCACTGTTAAGACGCGACCGCCACTCGAAACCAAACCCACGCCATTTAGCGAAGTTCCAGCGTGAAAAATCTGTGTTTTGGAAATTGCCGGAATATTTGTAATCTCACCTTTGGTCTTTGGTGATTCGGGATATCCCTGTGCTGCAAGCACAACAGTGACCGCGCTTTCATCGCGCCAAGAAAGAGCTACATCATCAAGTGAATCAGTTGCTGCTTTGTAAAGTAATTGTGCAAGCGGTGTTGCAAGTCGTGGAATCAATACTTGTGTTTCGGGATCCCCAAAGCGCGCATTGAATTCGATGACGCGCAAACCGTGATCAGTTAAAGCTAACCCTGCGTAGAGAAGTCCAACAAATGGCGTTCCGCGCGCAGCCATTTCGGCGATTACCGGCGCCAAGACTTTTTCGTAAGTCTCTTCCATGATGTCATCGGGTGCCCAAGGCAGCGGTGAATAGGCACCCATGCCACCTGTGTTTGGGCCTTCATCGCGATCGTAGGCGCGTTTGAAATCTTGCGCCGGTTGCATCGGCAGAACATTGCGCCCATCCGAAATTCCAAATAATGAAATCTCTGGGCCGTTTAGAAATTCTTCAATTACAACGCGCTTACAAGCAAGGGCGTGTTCTAACGCCTTGGCACGATCATTAGTGACAACAACGCCTTTGCCTGCAGCAAGACCATCGTCTTTAACAACATATGGAGCACCGAAAGCATCGAGCGCGCTTTCAATCTCTGCTTGAGTTTCGCAGGTAAAGCTGCGCGCTGTTGGAACGCCCGCATCGCGCATAACGCCTTTTGCAAAATTCTTAGAACCTTCAAGTTGTGCTGCCGCTTTTGACGGGCCAAAGACAGCCAATCCCGCTGCCCGCAGGTCATCTGCTACGCCATTTACTAGCGGAACTTCTGGACCAATTACAACTAGATCAACGGCTAACTTCTTAGCGAGTTCAACAATTGCGCTGTTATCAGTGATTGCAATTGGATGAAGTGTTGCGATTTCTGCGATACCTGGATTACCTGGCGCGCAATGAAGT
Source organism: Candidatus Planktophila sp. (assembly GCA_044340015.1). Classification (GTDB taxonomy): domain Bacteria; phylum Actinomycetota; class Actinomycetes; order Nanopelagicales; family Nanopelagicaceae; genus Planktophila. The sequence goes on along the minus strand of JBIIUL010000044.1, from coordinate 6,785 downwards.
TCAGTACAACTTGGATCTGCTTGTAACCCTAGTGCGAGTGCGTGTTCACGACCGCCGCTTCCGACTAGGAGGATTTTCATGGTTTAGATGAAATCCTTCACGACAATTGTTTGGTCGCGACCCGGCCCGACACCGATAGCGCTCATCGGCGCACCGGAAATCTTTTCCAAGAAGGCGATGTAATCCTGTGCGTTCTTCGGCAGATCACTTAACTTGCGTGCGCCAGAAATATCTTCGGTCCAACCCGGCAAGTTTTCGTAAATTGGTTTTGCGTGGTGGAAATCAGATTGTGATGCGGGAAGTTCTTCAACGCGCTTGCCGTCGATTTCATATGCAACGCAGACTGGAATTTCCTTCCAGCCGGTTAAGACATCGAGTTTAGTTAAGAAGAAATCGGTAAGTCCGTTAACGCGAACTGCATAACGTGCAATAGGTGCGTCATACCAACCGCAACGACGTGCGCGACCAGTTGTGACACCGATTTCACCGCCGATAGTGCGCAACTTTTCGCCATCTTCATCGAAGAGTTCTGTTGGGAATGGGCCCGAACCAACGCGAGTTGTGTAAGCCTTAACAATTCCGATTACGCGATCGATCTTGGTTGGTCCGATTCCGGAACCTGTGCAAGCGCCACCCGCAGTTGGGTTTGATGAGGTTACGAATGGATAAGTACCGTGATCGACATCGAGCAGAGTCCCCTGTGATCCTTCAAGTAATACGCGCTTTCCGGCCTTTAACGCTTCATCTAGCAGCAGAACGGTGTCTGCTACATATGGGCGCAGGATTTCGGCATAAGCAAGGTATTCGTTTAGAACTTCATCGACATCGATGTTCTTGCGGTTAAAGACCTTGATAAGAACTTGGTTCTTATCGCGAAGAGCGCCTTCGATCTTCTGACGCAAGATAGATGGATCAAAGAGATCTTGTACGCGAATACCGATGCGGTTGATCTTGTCTGCATATGCAGGTCCGATACCGCGACCAGTTGTACCGATCTTTGATTTACCTAAGAAGCGTTCTGAAACTTTATCGATGGTGCGGTGATAAGGAGTAATCAAATGCGCGTTCGTTGAGATAACCAACTTTGAGCAATCAATGCCGCGTTCAGTTAAGCCGCGAATTTCTTCAAGCAATACACCTGGATCAATCACAACGCCATTGCCAATTACTGGAACAACGTTAGGACTTAAGATTCCGGATGGAAGCAAGTGAAGTGCGTACTTCTGATCTCCGATAACCACGGTGTGGCCCGCGTTGTTGCCGCCCTGATAGCGAACGACATAATCAACGCGGTCACCGAGAATATCTGTGGCTTTACCCTTGCCTTCGTCGCCCCATTGAGCTCCGAGCAAAACTAACGCTGGCATGGCAAAACCTCTCCGCAGGTGTTAACGATTATTTATTTACTTTTTAAGTGATGTGCCGGTGGAACGTAGGTCTTCGCAAGCATGTGCAACGCGAGCTGCCATTCCTGCTTCAGCAGCCTTACCCCACGCACGTGGATCGTAAGTCTTCTTATTTCCAACTTCGCCATCGATCTTTAGAACGCCGTCGTAGTTCTTGAACATGTGATCAACAACTGGACGCGTAAATGCGTACTGAGTATCGGTATCGATATTCATCTTAATTACGCCGTAATCAAGTGAGTCGCGGATCTCTGATAGAAGTGAGCCTGAACCACCGTGGAATACCAGATCCATTGGCTTGCTACCTGCCGCAAGGCCCTTCTTGGCAACAACTGCATCTTGCAGAGTCTGCAAAATCTTTGGCTGCAAGACAACGTTGCCTGGCTTGTAAACACCGTGCACGTTACCGAATGTTGCAGCAACCATGTAGCGACCACGTTCTCCGAGGCCAAGAGTTTCGATTGTCATCAGCGCATCTTCAGGAGTCGAGTACAACTTGGCATCGTGCTTTGCTTCAACGCCATCTTCTTCGCCACCGACAACGCCGATTTCGATTTCAAGAATTGTGCGAGCAGCAACTGACTTAGTTAGAAGTTCATCTGCAATCTTCATGTTCTCAGTCATATCAACTGCTGAGCCATCCCACATATGTGAGTTAAAGAGTGGCGCTTGGCCGTTCTTGATGCGCTGTGCGCCGATTTCAAGAAGTGGGCGCATGTAGCCATCAAGTTTTTCGGCTGGGCAGTGATCTGTGTGGATTGCAATATTTACGTTGTAATTCTTTGCAACAACGTGTGCGAACTCGGCGAGCGCAACTGCGCCATCGACCATGTTCTTAACGGTTGAGCCAGATGCGTATTCCGCACCGCCCCATGAAAATTGGATGATTCCATCTGATTCGGCTTCGGCGAAACCACGAAGCGCAGCGATGATGGTTGAAGAAGATGAAACGTTAATTGCGGGATATGCGAATGCGCCAGCTTTCGCGCGATCCAACATCTCTGCGTAAATTTCAGGGGTTGCAATGGCCATGATGACTCCAAATTATCTCGGGGCGTAATCCCTGACCGAGCGCTTCATTGGGCCGAATTCAGGCTTACGCCTAATCCAACCACCTCTGCGGGCGGATGAAAAATCGCCATTCCCTATACGCGTAGGACCATTCTCTACACGCGTGAGAAATGGCGATTCTCCAGCCGGATCTACTCTTTTTACGGATTGAGGGTCTTCTGCAGGAAGGCGATTAGGCCAGCTAGCAGAGCAGGGCTATTGATGATTTTTAGTAAGAGCACCAGAAACGTTGTAAGCATCTTTCTCCTTTTCTTGAATAGTTCTTATCTTGTTCTCGAGACTGGGGATCATCCCTCTTATCTTCTTTGCCACATCGCTAAAGCCTTCCGCCTGTTGATATTCACGAGTAATCTGCAGAGTTATGAGCACCGAGATCACTGGCGATTCGATCGAAAACCTCTCCCACGAGAATCGCCACTTTCCTCCGAGCGCTGCCTTTGCCGCGCAGGCCAATGCCAAATCTGATTTATATGCACACGCTGAAAAAGATCGCCTCGCCTTCTGGGAAGAACAAGCGCGCGAGCTAACTTGGGATAAGCACTGGGAGACAGTTCTTGAGTGGAACTCTCCTTATGCAAAGTGGTTTATCGGCGGCAAGATAAATGCATCGGTAAATGCTCTCGACCGCCACGTTGCAGCCGGTCGCGGAGATCGCACCGCTTTTCATTTCGAAGGCGAACCTGGCGATACTCGAACAATCACTTACGCGCAGATGTTGGCCGATGTCAGCAAAGCGGCACATGCATTAACGCAAATCGGAATCAAGTCTGGCGATCGCGTTGCGATCTATATGCCGATGATTCCCGAAGCAGCGGTAGCGATGTTGGCATGTGCGCGAATCGGAGCAGTGCATTCAGTTGTCTTCGGTGGATTTTCTGCCGATGCACTTCTATCTCGTATCCAAGATGCCGACGCCAAACTGGTAATCACCGCAGATGGTGGCTTCCGAAAGGGCGCGGCATTTGCGCTCAAACCTGCAGTTGATGAAGCGTTAAAGGGAAAGCAGAACGTTGAGAAAGTTTTGGTTGTAAAGCGCACTGGACAAGAAACCGCGTGGAACGCAGATCGTGATATCTGGTGGCACGAGATCGTTGATAGCCAAAGCAGCGAACATACGCCTGAATTCTTCGATAGCGAGCACCCGCTCTTTATTCTCTACACCTCTGGCACAACCGCTAAACCAAAGGGAATTTTCCATACAACTGGTGGTTATTTAACTCAGGCGGCGTACACACATCGCGTGGTCTTTGATATCAAGCCCGAATCAGATGTTTATTGGTGCACCGCAGATGTTGGCTGGATTACCGGCCACTCTTATGTTGTTTACGGTCCGCTCATTAATGGTGCTACTCAAGTTATGTACGAGGGAACGCCTGACACGCCACATAAAGGGCGCATGTTTGAGATCGTTGCAAAGTACGGCGTAACAATTTTGTACACCGCACCAACTTTGATTCGCACCTGGATGAAATGGGGAGATGAATTCCCTAAGGCGCACAACTTATCTTCCCTGCGTTTACTCGGTTCAGTTGGTGAACCAATTAACCCTGAAGCATGGATGTGGTACCGCGAAGTTATCGGCGCCAATAATTGTCCGATTGTTGATACTTGGTGGCAGACTGAAACTGGCGCAATCATGATTTCACCACTGCCAGGTGTTACATCAACTAAACCAGGCTCTGCGATGAAAGCGATACCAGGCGTTAGCGCAGTCGTTGTAGATGACAACGCAAAGCCTGTTCCAAATGGACATGGTGGTTTCTTGATTTTGGATAAGCCTTGGCCATCGATGTTACGTGGCGTTTGGGGCGAAGACGAGCGCTACAAAGAAACTTATTGGTCACGCTTTAAAGGAATTTACTTTGCAGGAGATGGCGCAAAGTTAGATGACGAAGGTGCGATCTGGTTGATGGGTCGCGTTGATGATGTCATGAACGTTTCTGGACATCGTATTTCAACAACCGAAGTTGAATCAGCACTTGTTTCGCATGAGGCCGTTGCTGAAGCTGCAGTAGTTGGTGCAGCTGATCCGATGACCGGACAAGGAATTGTTGCCTTCGTTATCTTGCGCGGTGGTATTCCTCATGCCGGCGGAGAAGAGTTAGTGAAAGAACTTCGCGCGCATGTAACCAAGGAAATTGGAGCTATTGCTCGTCCGCGTCAGATTATGGTTGTTGCAGAATTGCCGAAGACTCGTAGCGGCAAGATAATGCGTCGTTTACTTAAGGATGTCGCTGAAAACCGTGCAGTTGGCGATGCCACAACTTTGGCAGATCCAAATGTTATGAAGTTGATTTCAGAAGGTTTAAATTCTTCTAAAGACGAAGATTGAGAAACTCTTCCTTTACCCAATCGTTTGCTTGGGTGATTAACCCTGGAATGTAGGGCTGAACCTTGGGAAGAATCTGGCTGTCTGTTATCTGGTTCTGTGCTGCCTGCCATGGTGACCAGAGCAGAACGGTTGCGATCAAGTAGAGCGCGATTACCGTGCGTGCGATTTCAAGAAGTGCGCCGGTAATTGAATCTAAGAAGGCGATTGGACCGCGAAAAATGGTTGCTCGCAGGCCCTTCGCAAGTGCACCGGCGATAAATGAGCACAAGTAGCCACCACCAACAATTGATGCGATAACAAAGCCAATTCGCTTTATATCAAGCGACCACTCATGTGAGAACTTAAGGGAAAGGTATATTCCGAGAACTCCGCCTGCAACGAAACCAACAAATTTAAAGAGGGTGCGGATCAAGCCATTGCGGTAGCCAATAACTGTTGAAAAAACTAGCGCTGTGATAATTACTAGGTCTGCAACCATTAAATCTTTACTCCTAGATGTTTCTCAGTTAGCTCTATTAACTCTTGTTCAGATTTTACTTCGCCGATCTTCTTAAACTTAACTTTGCCATTGACGTCGATGAACCAAGTCACTGGCACGCCCATTCCAAAGTAACTACGAGTTTTATTCTCGCGATCGTAGAAATTAGGCCAGGTCATCCCGTTTTCTTCTATAAATTTCCGAGAGTTATCCGGCGATGATTCCTCAACAGCGACGCCGACTAACTGGACTTTGCCTTTAGCTTTCTTATAAAAGCTAACGAATTCAGGTGTTTCGGCTAGGCAGGTTGAGCACCAAGAACCCCAAACGTTGATAATCATTGGCCCACGTAACGATTCCATACTTGCACCGGTAGAGCCATCTAAACATTCAATAGTTACACCTTTGGTAATTGTCTTGTCTGAAGTAATCGATTCACAGGAGATAACTTCGCCCTTAACAGCTACTGGTTCTGGAGCAGGTGAAGCACATGACGTAAGTGCGATTGCAAGAAGAAATATGCCAACAACTTTCATCGGAAATCCTCATCACTCTTTACTAATAATTTTGCTTTCACTTTATCCATCTCACCAATTCCTGCAGAAGGACATAGCTTTGCAACTGGGCATGCACCACATGCAGGTTTACGCGAATGACAGATGCGCCGTCCGTGCCAGATCATTCGTTGCGACAAGTTAGTCCATTCTGCTTGAGGGATTAACTCTCCCACTTCAAATTCTACTTTTACGGGATCTTTTGATTCGCTCCACTCAAAGCGGCGCGATAGCCGACCAAAATGGGTATCAACCGTTATTCCAGGGATATCGAAGGCGTGACCGAGTACAACATTTGCAGTCTTGCGTCCAACGCCTGGCAAGGTGATCAACTCTTCTAGGGTTTGTGGAACTTCGCCGTCAAAATCTTCGATGATCTTTATAGCGAGACCCTGGATATGACGAGCCTTGGCGCGAAAGAAGCCGGTTGTGTAAATCAAATCTTCAATATCATTTAAGGAAGCTTTTGCGTAGGCGCGCACGTTCTTATATTTCTTAAATAGCCTCGGGGTAACTTGGTTAACCCGCTTATCAGTGCATTGCGCAGATAGAACTGTTGCGATCGTGAGTTCTAGTGGATTAGAAAAATCTAATTCGCAGCGCACGTTGGGATAAGTCTTGGTCAATATTCGATAAATTGCCCTTGCACTTTTGCGATTTTCACTATCGGGGGCCATGCGAGTAAACTACCCAAGTGCCTCAAGATGATGAAGTCGTACGCAGAGCCCCGCTCTTTACTGCCCTCGATGACGCTGCTGCAGCATCCCTGCGCGCTTCGATGGACACGGTCAAGATCGCCAAAGGTTCAATCCTCTTTAAAGAAGGCGATGACGGCGAGCACCTTTATGTAATTATCGAAGGCAAGCTAAAGCTCGGAACCTCCAGCGGAGACGGTCGCGAAAACTTGCTCTCAATCCTCGGCCCTGGCGAAATGTTCGGCGAAC
>JBIIUL010000043.1:0-8195 GCA_044340015.1 Candidatus Planktophila sp. | reverse complement strand
CCTAAAAGTTCAGGTAAACTTAAGTATTCGCCTTCGAGAATCGAAGGCCAACCGCACTAGATCAAAGGCTCTTTGGTTCGCTGATGGTTGAATTTATTACGTCATCGGACGTGAACTGGAGTTTCTTGTGGCAACAACAAATGATCTCAAAAATGGTATGACTTTAGATATTGAAGGCCAACTTTGGACGGTCGTTGAGTTCCAGCACGTAAAGCCAGGTAAGGGACCAGCTTTCGTTCGCACAAAGTTGAAGCAAGTTATGACAGGCAAAGTTGTCGATAAGACCTTCAACGCGGGAGTAAAGGTTGAAGTTGCCATTCTAGAAAAGCGCGAGATGAATTTCCTTTACAAGGAAGGCGAAGACTTCGTCTTTATGGATAACAAGACATTTGATCAGATGAATATCTCTGCTGCAATAGTCGGAGATGCTGCCAACTACATGCTTGAGAACACTGAAGCGATAGTAGCTATCAATGAGAACAATCCGCTATATATCGAACTCCCTGCTTCAGTTGTATTAACTGTTACCTATACCGAGCCTGGTCTACAAGGTGATCGTTCTTCAGGTGGCACAAAGCCTGCAACAGTTGAAACTGGAATCGAGATTCAGGTCCCACTTTTCATTAAGCAGGACGAGAAGGTATTGGTAGATACTCGCGATGGGTCATACCAAGGTCGCGCTAACTAGTGTCAGCTCGTAGTAAAGCGCGTAAACAAAGTTTGGATATTCTCTATGAAGCAGATATCCGGGGGACTCTGCCTCTGGATATTTTGGCCTCGCGGGATGTGACTGAAGAGGGTCCAGATGCGCGGCCGATTCGCGAATACACGCGAGAGATAATTACTGGCGTCTCAGAGCATCGCCGAAAAATTGATGAGTTAATTGCTACATATGCGCAGGGTTGGGATATGGATCGCCTACCTGCAGTGGATCGCAACATTATGCGCCTTGCGCTCTTTGAAATTCTCTGGGCGCCGAACTTAGATGTTGCGATAGCGATCGATGAAGCTCTATCGCTTGCGAAGGAACTGTCTACGGATGAATCAGCGGGATATATCCATGGTGTGCTTGGGCGTATCGCCTCGCTAAAGGATGGCCTAGCTCTCTAAATATTTTGCGCTTTGATAAGTAGGCGCTGGTGGCTCAAGAGTTCTTGAACTTCAGAAGTAGTCATCGATAGTAATAGCGTGAGAGTATCCAAATCAGCGCTGCGCAGAGACAAGACCTCGCCATTCCAGTCACGTCGTCGCGCGCAAATGGCGCCGAGAAAGGCGTTTATTTTGCATATTGCATCGCTTTGATTTTTATTTGAAATTTCGCGCAGTCTCCTAAGGTCAAAGATCAGAAACTCATCGTTCCTGCTGGAGATTGTTGTGGGTTCTTCGATAAGTTCGGATAAAGGGATCGTGAAGAGATTTGCGATCTCAATTGTGCGCGCTAGTGAGATTGCGCGAGAGCCCCTTTCGTAGGAGCCCATAACCACCGCCTTTATCCGCCCGTTGGAAAGTCTTTCAATATCTTGCAGCGTCAATGATCGGGCTTTGCGCTGCTTGCGGATTCTGGCGCATATGGTTGTGGTCGTAGGCTGAGTAAATGCTGGGGTGGGGTTTCTTTGGCTCATCTGCGCAAAGGTAGATCAAGGCGTAGTTGCGACACCGTGGCCGTCCACAGGTCTTTTGATTTTCGGTGTAACATCAGCCAACATCCTTTAACGACCCGTCCTGCGAGGCGGGGAAGGAGATTTACGATGAGCCTTGCCCTGCCTGCGCCAGATATCACGCGCGCTTTAACCCGCATCTCCCATGAAATTTTAGAACGTAACTCAGGTTCTGAATCAATCACACTTCTAGGAATTCCGACTCGTGGCGCCCATTTAGCTAAACGAATTGCCACGATCATAGAAGCGATCGAAAAGGTTCCGGTGCAAGTGGGAACTCTAGATATCACTCTGCACCGTGATGATCTGCGGTTGAGACCACCTCGCGCGCTAATGCCAACCCTGATTCCTCCGCTTGGAGTGGAAGGAAGAAACGTTGTCCTAATTGATGATGTTCTCTTCTCCGGCAGAACGATCCGCGCGGCACTTGATGCGCTAGGTGAAATCGGACGCCCCAAGAGCGTTCAGTTAGCGGTTTTAGTTGATCGCGGACATCGCGAACTACCAATTCGTGCTGATTTCGTTGGGAAAAACCTTCCAACATCTATAGATCAAAGCGTTCTGGTTCACCTAACGGAACTGGATGGCGCTGATGAGGTTCTGATTGAAGGTGGTTCCAAGTGAAGCACCTGCTCTCGATCAATGATCTCAGTAAAGCCGAAGCGATTGCAATCTTAGATACTGCGCAAGAGCTAGCTCGTGTCAGTGATGGACCAATGAAGAAACTTCCCACACTTCGTGGCAGAACGATCGTAAATCTTTTCGCCGAAGATTCGACCAGAACCCGAATATCTTTTGAAGCAGCGGCTAAGAGACTTTCAGCCGATGTAATCAATTTTTCTTCCAAAGGTTCAAGTATCAGCAAGGGTGAATCGTTAAAAGATACTGCGCAGACTTTGCAGGCCATGGGAGCGGATGCGGTCATCATCCGCCATGGAGCATCAGGAGCTGCACAACGTTTAGCGGATTCTAAGTGGATGTCCGGCGCAGTTATTAATGCAGGAGATGGAACGCACGAGCATCCAAGCCAGGCGCTTCTTGATGCCTTCACAATCCGTAAACATTTAGCGAAATCAGGTGAGGATCTCACTGGTATAAAAGTGGTTATCGTTGGCGATGTTCTTCACTCACGAGTGGCGCGCTCAAATGTGTTGCTTCTTGCTAAGTTGGGAGCAGATGTAACTTTAGTTGCGCCACCCACTCTTCTCCCAGTTGGAGTTGAAAGTTGGCCCTGCAAGATCTCCTATGATTTTGATTCGGCGATCGTTGGCGCAGATGCGGTAATGATGCTGCGCATTCAAATCGAGCGAATGTCTGAAATGTTCTTTCCTAATGCCCGTGAGTATTCAAGATATTTTGGGCTAAATAGCGATCGCGTAAAAGCGCTTAGGCCTTCAACTCTTGTGATGCACCCAGGACCGATGAACCGAGGACTTGAGATCACTGCCGATGCTGCCGATGGCGCTAGATCGGTAATTGTTGAGCAGGTCTCCAATGGCGTCAGCGTAAGAATGGCTATCTTGTATATGTTGTTAGCGGGCGCACCGGAAGGTGACCTTATCGGGATCAATAGAGAGGTTGGTGCTCTGTAATGAGCGCAGCAAATTCAAAGTATCTATTGACAGAGCTAACTTTTCCAGACGGAACCTCAGGTGATCTTCAGATTGCAAATGGAGTAATCACCGCAATCGGGAAAACAATTACGAAAAGCTCCGATGACCAAGTGGTCGATTGTAAGGGCGCAGTAGTTCTTCCAGGTTTAGTCGATCTCCATACCCATCTACGCGAACCAGGCAAGGAAGATGCTGAAACAGTTTTATCTGGCTCGATGGCAGCAGCAAAGGGCGGTTACGTTGCAATCTCTGCGATGGCAAACACTTCACCGGTTGCGGATACCGCAGGTGTGGTTGAACAGGTTTATGCACTTGGACAGAGCGCTGGATTCGTTGATGTCTTCCCAATCGGGGCTGTAACACAGGGTCTGGCTGGTGAGGCGCTCTCTGAAATCGGCGCGATGGCAGATTCAAATGCGCGAGTTCGCGTCTTTAGTGATGATGGAAATTGCGTTCACGATCCTCTCGTAATGCGAAGAGCGCTTGAGTATGTAAAGAAATTCGGTGGCGTTATTGCTCAGCATGCGCAAGAGCCGGCTCTGACAAAAGGCGCTCAGATGAATGAAGGCGATATCTCTTCACGATTGGGATTAAAGGGCTGGCCAGCAGTTGCCGAAGAAGCGATTATCGCAAGAGATGTATTGCTTGTCGATCATGTTAAATCAAGGCTCCATATCTGTCACTTAACAACTGCAGGCGGCGTCGAGATAATTCGTTGGGCCAAAGCCCGCGGAATTAATGTAACCGCTGAAGTCACTCCTCATCACTTGTTGCTAACGGATGACTATGCAAATAGTTATGATCCGATCTTTAAGGTTAACCCACCACTACGTACGCAACGAGATGTTGAAGCGCTACGTGAAGGTTTAGCCGATGGAACTATCGATATCGTCGCAACAGATCACGCCCCTCATCCAGCGGAAGCAAAAGAGTGCGAATGGCAAGAGGCCGCATTTGGAATGCTTGGCCTGGAAAGTGCGCTCTCAATCGTTAACCAAACGATGGTTCAGACCGGTCTCTTAAATTGGGAAGGCGTTGCAGATCGCATGAGTCTGGCACCTGCTCGTATTGCAGGGTATGAGAGCCATGGAGGAAAGATAGAAGTAGGCGCCCCCGCACACCTGACTGTGATCAACCCGACCCAGACTTACCGCGTGGATCGCGACTTGGTTGCCTCGCGTAGTCGCAATACTCCCTTCCATGGGATGGAACTTTCCGGGGTAGTTCAGGCAACTTTCTTCCGCGGCATTCCAACCTATTTGGCAGGTCAACTAACATCGATACATAACGCTTCAATGGCGTCATCGCAAGGAGGTAGCTCGAGATGAGTAAGGCCTACCTTGTTCTAGACGATGGACGTATCTTTGAAGGTGAATCTTGGGCCGCTTCGGGTAGAACTTTTGGCGAGGCCGTTTTTCAAACCGGCATGACTGGTTACCAAGAGACGCTTACCGACCCTAGCTACCATCGCCAGGTAGTTGTTATGACCTCACCTCATATTGGAAATACTGGCGTTAACTCAACAGATAATGAATCAAAGAAGATTTGGGTCGCCGGTTTTGTTGTACGAAATCCCTCTACTTTAACGAGTAACTGGCGCAGTGAAAAAGATCTGGAAGCCGAGTTGATCGATCAGAATATTGTAGGAATTCAAGGTATTGATACTCGCGCATTGACACGCCATCTACGCGACCGCGGCGCGATGCGAGTCGGAATTTTCTCCGGGGAAGAGTTAAGTAAAGAAGAGATGGTTGTTGAAGTTCGCAAGACCTCCCAGATGAGTGGTTCTTACTTGAGCGATGATGTTTCGACTAAAGAGACCTACATCGTTCCGGCTATCGGCGAAAAGAAGTTCACGGTCGCAGCTCTTGATCTTGGAATCAAGGGCGCAACGCCACGCGCGCTTGCTCAACGCGGGGTAGAGGTTCATGTAATGCCATACAACTCGACGCTCGAAGAGATTATGGCGGTATCACCAGACGGTATTTTCTTATCGAATGGACCGGGTGATCCTTCAACAATGAACGATGTTGTTGATCTAGTTAGAAATATTTTGCTTGAGCAGATTCCGATCTTCGGAATTTGTTTTGGACATCAGATCCTAGGACGCGCACTCGGGTTTGAAACATATAAGTTGCAATTCGGTCATCGTGGAATTAATCAGCCGGTCATTGATAAGCGAACAGGCAAGGTCGAAATCACTGCACACAACCATGGATTCGCAATTAAAGCTCCGACTGAGGGAACTTTCAATACCGTATTTGGTGCCGGCGAAGTAACACATCTTGGATTAAATGATGGAGTTGTCGAAGGACTGCAACTTCTAGAGCGAGGAGCATTTAGCGTTCAGTACCATCCTGAAGCAGCAGCTGGTCCTCATGACGCTGCTTATCTATTTGATCGCTTCATTGAGCTAATGATTCGCTATCCAAGAGCAAAGGTAGCGATCTAATGCCGCGCGATACCTCAATCAAGAGCGTTCTTGTAATTGGCTCTGGACCAATTGTTATTGGGCAAGCCTGCGAATTCGATTATTCGGGAACCCAAGCCTGTCGCGTTCTACGCGCCGAAGGTATTCGTGTCGTACTTGTTAACTCTAATCCGGCAACGATCATGACTGATCCAGAGTTTGCGGATGCGACATATATCGAACCTATTACTCCAGAATTTATCGAACGAATCATCGCAAAAGAACGCCCTGATGCAGTCCTTGCAACCCTTGGCGGACAAACCGCCCTGAACGCAGCGATCGGTCTTCATAAAGCTGGAACTCTGCAGCGTTACGGTGCGCAGTTAATTGGCGCCGATGTTGATGCGATTGAACGTGGTGAAAACCGCGAGATCTTCCGCACCATTGTCGAGAAAATTGGGGGAGAGTCGGCCAAGTCCATCATCTGCCACACCATGGAAGAGGTGATTGCAGGCGCTGCAATTCTCAAATATCCAGTTGTTGTTCGCCCTTCATTCACAATGGGTGGACTCGGATCTGGAATCGCATTTGAAGAGGAAAGCCTGCGGCAAATTGCAGGCGCCGGGTTGCGGCATAGTCCAACTACTGAAGTTCTCCTTGAAGAATCAATTCTTGGTTGGAAAGAGTACGAACTCGAAGTCATGCGCGATAAATCAGATAACGTGGTTATTGTCTGCAGCATCGAGAATATCGATCCGATGGGTGTTCACACTGGAGATTCGATTACGGTAGCTCCTGCGCTAACGCTTACCGATGTTGAATTTCAGAAGCTGCGTAATCTTTCAATAGATATCATTCGCGAGGTTGGCGTTGCTACAGGTGGATGCAATATCCAATTTGCGGTAAATCCAGATAACGGTCGCATCATTGTCATTGAGATGAACCCACGCGTTTCTAGATCAAGCGCACTCGCATCTAAGGCAACTGGTTTTCCTATCGCAAAGATTGCAACCAAGTTAGCTATCGGATACACCCTTGATGAGATTAAGAATGACATCACGCAAGTTACCCCCGCCTCATTCGAGCCAACCCTTGATTACATAGTTGTTAAAGCCCCGCGCTTTGCCTTTGAGAAGTTTGCTGATGCAGACCCAAGGCTTACTACGACGATGAAGAGTGTTGGTGAGGCAATGGCGATCGGGCGCTCATTCCCAGAAGCGCTAATGAAAGCGTTGCGCTCTTTGGAGCGCAAGGAAGCGATCTTCACATTCCCGAGCGATATTTCTAAGGTAGATCTGCCGCATCTTTTGAAGGCGATGGTTATTCCAACCGAGTACCGACTACAACAAGTACAGCTAGCGCTTTGGGCGGGTGCTGATATCGAAGAAGTTTACGACGCGACCAAGATCGATCGTTGGTTTTTACATCAATTGCAATTGATCAATCAACGAGCGCGGGAGATCGCACAACCTGGTGAGATAAGTGAAGAATTCTTGCGTAGCGCTAAAGAGATGGGTTTCTCTGATCTTCAAATCGCAGCGCTTCGTGGAGTTTCAGATGATGATATTCGTAAGGCGCGTTACCACTTAGGAGTTAGACCAGTTTATAAAACTGTGGACACTTGCGCCGCGGAGTTTGAGGCCTTCACGCCTTACCACTACTCAAGTTATGAAGAAGAGACCGAAGTCAGGCCACGCACCAAGCCAGCGGTGATTATTCTGGGTAGCGGTCCAAACCGAATTGGCCAAGGAATCGAATTTGATTATTCATGCGTTCACGCATCATTCACTCTGCGCGAAGCGGGATTTGAAACTGTGATGATCAACTGTAATCCAGAGACTGTTTCGACAGATTACGACACATCAGATCGTCTCTACTTTGAACCGCTTACCCTGGAAGATGTTTTGGAAGTTGTTCATGCTGAAACTTTGGCGGGTCCAGTACTAGGTGTTATCACTCAACTTGGTGGACAAACCCCACTCGGGTTAGCGGCAGGGTTAAAGGCTGCGGGTGTAACAATTCTTGGAACATCACCTGAGGCGATTAATCTGGCAGAAGAACGCGGCGCATTCGGCCAAGTTCTTGCAGAGCAATCGCTGCTGGCACCAGAGTTCGGAATGGCGGCTTCACAATTAGAAGCGCAAACTATCGCCACTCGCATCGGATATCCGGTACTCGTACGCCCATCGTTTGTATTGGGTGGTCGAGGCATGGAGATCGTTTACGACGATGCAGCCCTTGCTGGATTTATCTCAAGAGCGACAGATATAACTCCAGATCACCCAGTCTTAGTTGATCGTTTCTTAGATAGCGCTATTGAATTAGATGTGGATGCACTCTTCGATGGTGAAGAACTCTTCTTGGGCGGAATCATGGAACATATCGAAGAGGCGGGAATTCACTCAGGCGATAGCGCTTGTGTCCTGCCAGCGATGACAATTACACCTGCACAGCAGAAAGCGATCCGCGAAGCCACGATAAAGATCGCTCAGGGCGTCGGCGTACTTGGCTTGA
>JBIIUL010000009.1:0-28747 GCA_044340015.1 Candidatus Planktophila sp. | reverse complement strand
CTAACGGACGTTTGAACTTCATGCCAGCTCCGAATCTTCGATTTCACGGCGGCGTCTTCCCGCCGGAAGGGCCAAAACTACGACGGTAATAAAGATGATCAACTCCAAAGAAACTAACGCGCGACGTAATGAGCCGTCGTAAAGGAAGCTAACTGGCCCGGGTTGTAGAACTTCAAACACTGGCAAGTTATCTACGCTGCGATTTCTAGTTAGCCGCTGGCCTTCTTGCATTGCTCGCCAACCCTGTGCGTAATTTTCGGTAAGAGTCAAGGTACCTGGTTCTGGCACGGTAACTTCAAATTCAGATTGACTTACTGGAAGAACAATTGATTTGCCTGCAAGATTGGTAAACAGAACCGTTCCAGTATTTACTGAAATCTTCCATACGATTCCGGCATTTGTAGATGAAGCCCTCGTAAATCCTCCTAATCCATCAATGATTCGAACCAGGTTTTCATCAGTCGGATTCTTCAGGAATAAATATTTGATTCCATTCAGCGCAAAGGTTGAACTAGAAGTTAGCCCACTTCCATCTGCGAGCTCAAGGACTGCATTGGTGATTTGTTCACGATTTGGTGGCGCGATATCTGGGTCGCCAAGTGTTGCATCTCCACCTCGCGCCAAATAAAAGTTAAGCGATACGTCTTCGCCAACGGTGCGAGGGCGAATAACCATCGTCTTGGCATCTTTTTCAACAGCTAAAAAGGGCGGAAGGACTATCTCACGCCCACTCTGGAGTGGTGCAGAGCCCGCAGTTGTCGCGATCCAAAGAGTTGATGAGAGTGCGTATGTCGCAGTTGCAAAGAGTAAAACCGCCGCAGAGATATGTCGGAAATTTACATGCGTTGCTTTTAGCCTTTCTCGCAACTTATCTGAAACCGCAATACCTGCAGCAATTGCCGTCAGAGTTGTAATCACCAATAGCGTTCCAGGGTATGGGTTTGTTGAAATGCTCGTGCCGTTGCCAGTAATCGAAATCGAGCTGAAAGCAATTGAAATCAACAGGGATACAAAGCCAATTTCTGCAATAAAACGAGCACGGGTTGTTGAGAAAAGGGATATCGCAAGTACCAATGTGATCGGACTAATCAGATACCAAGGTAAGGATCCAGGGCCACCTGGATTACCAAGTGATGCAAAGTTTGGTCCGCCGCCTTGCAAGAGGAAGCCAGAGTCCAACAGGAAGCGATTTGGGTTAAAGATTAATTCGAAGCTCCAGGGTGCACAGATGAGAAATGGAGTAAAGGTCAAGGCCAGGCGGCGATAGAGGCGAGCGTTAAATAAAGCGATATTTATGCCGCTATTGCTATCTATGTAATCGCGATAGATTGAAAATCCAGTAAGCGCAATTCCCAAAATGAAGATGATTGGGGAAAATGCAAAAATTATTGAAACTAGTAATGCGAGGGCAAAAATCCTTCGCCACGAGAATTCTTCAATTTCGAACCAACCTCGTGCGGCTATGGCGAGCAGTGGCATCAAAAGAAGAACTATTAATGTGCTTAAGCGACCAGAGTTAATAGTTGAAATAGCAACAGGTGAGATCGCATAGAGGACCGCACCTGATGTGGTGAGCCAACGATTGGTGGAGAACTCCTTTAAGAAGTGATGTGCAGCCAGCGCCAGCAATACCGGCGCTAAGAAGAAGAGCACTGCAATAAAGAAGTTCACGTTGCCAAAAAATGGAGTAGCAGCGATCGCTAGAAAGGCGATCCAGGTAGGCGCAGATGCCGATGTGCCCATTGCAATGGAGTGCCAGCCGCTGAAATAGTTATTCCAAAGCGCACTTACGCCAGCGGGTTGTTCAGGTAAGGCGCCGCCAGAGATAGAACCAAATCTAAACCTGGACCAGAAGATTGATAGAAGAAACAAGAAGAGCGATGCTGCGATTAATGGGCGCTTTAAAAGCGTCGTCCAAGCGCGGCTGTTGGCAGGAGTAAGTAAATCTTCCTCATCCAAGTTCTCATCAAGTAAAGATGGGTTTCGAACTTCAGTAATCTCACTTGGAAATAGCTGTTCACGAATCCATTCTGCTGAACGCGATGCAGCCATACGTAGCTGTGACCATCTCGATGGAATGAATCTGAGCGCGATGCTCGATGGAACTAGGCGTTGTAATTTTCTTACCTTGCGGGCGCGAACTAGTTCGGCTGGGTGTAGAAATTGCGTTCCAACAGCCAAAATCTCATCACCAGCATAGCCAGGTAATTTTGCAAAGAGGAAAGCGATCGATCTAAAGATCGCACCGGCCAATAATTGCACCGTCAGAAGAGGAAGTCGCCACCAAGACGAGTTAACGAGAAGAACGTATGCAGCATTTCTGCGATCCAATAAAAGTGGGCGATGCAAGAACGCTTCTGCCACATCAACCGAACGGCGCTCATTAGCAGATGCTTCTGCGTGGAATGCAACAGCGCTCGAAACCGCTATTGCTGCAAATCCTGCTGAGTAAAGGCGCCAACCAAAATCAACGTCATCTCGGAATAAATCTAAATTGGGATCAAACCCACCAAGTTGTTCAAAAACATCTCTACGAATTAACGCGCCTGCAGTGCTAACTGCAAGTACTTCATGTACGCCATCGCGCTGACCTTGGTCATACTCGGCCGGCTCAAGTCCGGTCCAACGATTTCCATTTGCAGCGATGCTTATGCCAATTTCCAATAGATGGGTGCGATCATGCCAACCAAGGAGTTTGGGTCCCGCCATTGCAACATTTGGTCGTGTGTTTACTTCTGCAATTAGATTCTCAAGTGCTGCGCGATCTACAGAAAGATCATCGTGAATTATCCAAAGCCACTCGTGTTCAGGTTCGCTTGATGCAGGAAGAGTTGCGACAGCATGTGCTACTGCTTCGCCGAAACCGGTATCTCGATCCATTGGTAGAACTGGAATTCGTGCACCTTTAACAAGTTTTGCTGATGAATCAATAGAACCTGTATCAACGGCGACGATTGAATCAACCGGCAGAGTCTGTGAAGTTAAAGAGGCGACTACTTCTGGCAACCAAAGTTGTCCATCATGTAGAACCAGAATCGCGGTGACGCGATGTGAACTCATGAGAGTTACGCTGGGCGGCGCTTCAAACGGCGGCGCTCACGTTCGGAGAGTCCGCCCCAGATTCCAAAACGCTCATCATGTGCGAGCGCGTATTCCAAACATTCTTGACGAACATCGCAAGAGAGGCAGACGCGCTTTGCTTCGCGAGTTGAGCCACCCTTTTCTGGAAAGAATGCTTCTGGATCTGTCTGTGCACAAAGTGCTCGTTCTTGCCAAGAGAGCTCTAGGTTCTCTCCGCTTGCTAATTTAATTGATGGTCCAGCAGTAGGGGCTGTTGGATTGCCAGTGGGTGTAGCTTCTGGACGAATCGGCATCGACTAATCTCCTCAAGACCTTCGCAGCCAGCCTCGTGATGAGGTCGGCTTCTCTAGAACGAATTACACGCTTGTAATCCCGTTTAGTCAAGTGCGATCCCGAGGTTGGGGCTTGAAAAACCCACTGAATTCTCGAACTTTGCCGCTAAATCCACCACTTTTTCGGTGATTTATCGACTTAAGTGGGTGATATCTCTAAATTTTCCGTCGGAGATAAGTATTTCGAGACTATCTGCGCCCCTGCTTGTACTGCGCTGCCATGGAGAATAAATGAATCGCGAATCTTCGCGCCGTCGCCGATCTTTACGCCATCACCGATTATTGAATTATCAATAGTTACGCCATGGCCGATTTCGCAGTTAGCTCCGATACTCGAACCACCAGTTGCCAGACTGCCGGGACCAAAAGTCGTGCCCTCCCCCGCGGCGAAAGCGCCATTTACTAAATCGCGGGAGCCCTTAAAGAGAGCTGCTGGAGTTCCGATATCAAGCCAATAAGACTGTTCGTTATAACCAAAGACGGGGCGTCCTGAAGTTACCAAGTTCGGGAAAGTCTCGCGCTCAACACTTACAACTTTATTTTTTGGAATATCTGAAATTACGCCCGGTGAGAAAATGTAGCAACCAGCATTAATCGCGTTAGTTACTGGGTTCTCCATTTTCTCTAGGAATGCTGTAACTCGACCATCTTGATCAGTTGGCACACATCCGAATGCGCGAGCATCTTCGACATTTATCAAATGCAAGGTCACGTCGGCTTTATTCTTACGATGAAACTCTAACTGCGCGCCAATACTGTGTCGGCTAAGAACATCGCCGTTAAAAATCACAAACTCTTCGTTAGTTGCGCTGGCAGCGTCTAAATCTATTAAATCTGCAGCATTTCGAATCGCACCGCCTGTTCCTAAAGGTTCTTTTTCGACGGCATACTTCAGTTGCATTCCCCATTTAGAACCATCTCCAAAGTAAGGGATGAAAACTTCAGATAGATATGAAGTAGCCAGAATTACCGTTGTTATTCCAGCTTTCTTTGCGGCAAGAATTTGGTGCTCAGTTACTGGCAGGCCGCCAACCGGCAACATCGGTTTTGGGGTTTGATTTGTAAGTGGCTTAAGGCGCGTGCCAAACCCACCGACTAAGAGAATTCCGATCGCCATTTAAATCGCCGCTTTGATGCGCTGTGCAGCATCTGATATCTGCGCATCTGTTGCAGTCATTGCGATACGGATATGAGATGCGCCGAGGGCGCCATAGAAGGAGCCAGGCGTTGCAACAATGCCCAGCTTGGCTAGCCATTCCACCGTTTTCCAGCAATCTTCTGATCGTGTGCACCAGATATATAAACCTGCGGCAGATTCTTCGATTTTAAATCCGGCTGCAATTAAGGCTGGTGAGAGCGCGGCGCGACGGGCGTTGTAGCGATTGCGTTGCTCAATTACATGGGTCTCATCGCTAAGTGCTGCCACCATTGCGTTCTGAATCGGTAGCGGAACCATCATGCCGGCATGTTTGCGGACTTCTCGGATCTGTGAAATCAGTTTTGTGTCACCAATTAGAAATGCGCCGCGATAGCCAGCCATCGAAGAGCGTTTGGATAGCGAATGAACTACCAAAATATTTGAGTTATCACCATCTGCGTATTTCAGAAGTGAAGTCGGAGTAGCCGAATCCCCAAAGTCGATATAACACTCATCGCAAACTAAAGTTGCACTGTTCTGGCGCGCCCATTTAATCGTCGCACGAAGTTCAGATTCAGAGTGCACGCGCCCTGTTGGGTTAGATGGTGTGTTGACCCATGCAAAATCCGCGCTCGGCCAAGTTGCCGCATCTACTCCAACAGCAATCGGTTCTGATTGCGCAAGTAGCGCGCCAACTAAATATGTTGGATAAGCGATATCTGGGTAGATAACTTTCTCACTTTGCAAAAACGTCGGCAGCCAAGCAACTAACTCTTTAGATCCAATAACTGGCAGCACATCGAAATCTCCCGAAGCACCTAAGTGGTTGATTGCCCAATTGCGAATAGCGCCTTGCAACTCTTTAGTTCCAGCGGTTACCGGATAACGGGGAGAATCAGAACTTTCTTTCAGTGCACTTTGAATAAGCTGCGGTGTTGCATCAACTGGCGTTCCTTGTGAAAGATCTATCGCACCATCTGGATGTTGCCGTGCTATTTCAGCGAATGGGGCAAGTGCATCCCATGGAAAATCCGGCAGTTTTTCACGCATCGTTTTTCCAGTGGGCTAAGCGAAGTAGCGTCTCTTGGAAATTATTCTTTGGGAGGTAGCGAGACAACGTTTGGGTGGTCGCTATTAGTAAGACCAACCTTGGCTGCTCCGCCCGGTGAACCTAGCTCGACGAAGAACTCGGTATTTACCTTTGAGAAATCTTTCCACTGTGAGGGAACATCATCTTCGTAATAAATCGCTTCTACTGGGCAGACTGGTTCGCACGCTCCGCAGTCGACGCATTCGTCGGGTTGGATGTAAAGCATCCGGTTTCCTTCATAGATGCAATCAACCGGGCACTCCTCGATACAAGACTTATCTTTGATATCAACACACGGCTGAGCGATTATGTAGGTCACGAGAGTTCCTCCAAATAAAGTCCACATCGCTCTGGGTGTTCAGAGCCTGCGATGGCGCTAATTCTAACCATGCACTTAGGCCAACGCCCGATTAAAGTAACGACATGAGCCCGGCTAGCCAAAGATCACAATCCAACCTAGCCGCTGCAATCGGCGCTCGAGTCACAGTTCGCCTCCATGAAGCAACTGGTGGCTTTAGAGATATCGTCGGAATTCTGCAGCGCTGCGGAGATGGCGTAAATGAGTTGCTTAACTCCAAAGGCCAGATAATTACCTTCTCAACAGATGAGATCGCTATTTGGCGTGAGATTAAACCGCTACCCGATCGCGCTGGAACGGGAGCGCCTTTCTCGCTGCGCATCCAAGAGCTCGAACGCTTATCTGATTTAACGTGGCCCGCAGACGAGATTGAAGAAATAGGTAAATGGCGGCTAAGAATTTCAGATGGTTTCACGATGCGCGCAAATTCAGTTCTACCAACAGGTGCTGCACCATTCGGTGAACCTAATCTAGATATAGGTACGGCAGTTGATGAAGTTGTAAAGATTTATCAGGCCAAGGGGCTTACACCAACTTTCACATTACCTTTACCGCTTTATGAAGAACTTGATCATTACTTAGCGGCACTTGGCTGGAAAGTTAAAATTGGCGCAGAATATTTAGTTAACGAAATTCCAGAGCACCTCGGAGTTGAAAGCGTTGATTTTCAAATTGAAATTCGCTCTGAGCCATCACCAGAATGGCTGGCTGTTCAAGGTGATCATCAACTTGAAAGAATAATGCGAAACTATCCAGCGCGATACGCTCAAGTTAAATCGGAAGGCAAGATAGTTGGGATCGGAAGAATTGCAACATATGAAAAATGGTCTCTGGCAACGCGAGTATTTGTTGACCCTGAATTTAGAGGAAAAGGTATTGGTACTTTGCTAATGCGCACCTTGATGGCTGCAGCCAAAGAAGATGGCGCAACCAAAGTTGGCTTACAGGTAGATAGTGAAAACGGCGCAGGGCTCGCGCTCTATAAATCTATGGGCTTTCGCTTCCATCATTCCGAAAACTGGCGCGTTCTTTTGGATGACATTAAATGAGTAAATTCTCGATCTACAACACTCAGAGTCGCGATCTGCAGTCAGTAAATGTCTCGGGCAGACCTGTTCATATCTATTGTTGTGGGCCAACTGTTTATCGCGATGCCCATGTCGGCAACCTAAGAACATTTCTGTTATCTGACTTGATCTCACGCACTCTCAAGCTATCTGGGATGGAAGTCTTACTCATACAGAACATTACCGATGTTGGTCATATGTCAGAGGATTTTGAAGCCGAAGATAAAATGCTTAGCCAAGCCAAATTGGAAAAAGTAGATCCTTTTGAAATTGCCCGTAAATACGAAGAGAAGTTTCATACCGATCTAGCGCGATTAAATATTGCACCTGCCGATAGTTACCCACGAGCAAGCGAAACTATTCCCGGGATGCTCTCGAGTATTCAAGCGCTGATTGATAATGGAGGTGCATATGTCAGCGAAAGTGGCTCGGTCTATTTCAGCGCGCAATCGTTTCCGAGTTACGGTGCTATCAGCGGCAATCGTTTAGATTCGCTAAAGCCGGGACATCGCTACGAATACTCAGATGATGGAGAAAAGAGGTTCCACGCCGATTGGGCGCTCTGGAAATCTGCGGGCAACCGTAGCGAAATGGTTTGGGATTCACCTTGGGGCCGCGGATTTCCTGGGTGGCATATTGAGTGCACCGCAATGTCCCTTGATCTTTTGGAGAGCCATGTTGATATACACGTTGGCGGAATTGATCTTCGTTTCCCGCATCATGAAAATGAACGAGCGCAATCCAATTCAATAATCGGTAAGGAAGCTGTTGATCTATGGGTTCATGGAGAGCACTTACTTTTTGAAGGTCGCAAGATGTCAAAGAGCGCCAATAACGTTGTCCTTGTTGAAGATTTAATCTCGCAAGGCTTAGATCCACTCTCACTGCGCCTAGCGCTAATGGAGAATCGCTATAGATCGCAGATGGATTTAACTTGGGATTCCTTACGTGCTGCAAATTCGACCTTGAATCGATGGCGTAGCGCTATGGCTAGTTGGGGATCTGTCGAAACAGTTGGTTTTGACTCCGAAATTCAGTCTTCCCTGCTTGCAGATTTAGATACTCCCCGCGCCTTACTTAGATTGCGCGCAATTGAGAAAGATCAATCGCTTACCTCAATAGAGAAGCGAGAAATTTTCAACTATGCCGAACAGGTATTTGCCTTAGATTTAAAGCGCGTGGTCGAAGTTAAACCGCTGACTCCTGAACAGATGGCCTTGATAGAAAATCGAGCAAATGCCCGTGCAGATAAGAATTGGGGCGAGAGCGATCGGATTCGTGATTTATTGGCTGAAGATGGAATCATCGTGAGCGATAACCCAGAAGGTCAGAGCTGGGCTTGGTCTAACTGACCAGATTAATTAGCTGGTAAAAGAAGTGCTGCGATAATTGCGATAAATGAGAAGGCCAGGAAGTAATTTCCTAAAGAATCACCCTGAATTAAGATCTCATTTCCATTTCCGAATGATGCACCACGACTGAAGATATACATCCATGCCAATGTGGCAATTACTTTATATCTGCGTTTGCCATATCTTCGTCCGATAGCCCAAATAGCGGTAAAGGTTCCCAGCACTGCTAAAGCAATGCCAAAGGGCGGAAGAAAAAGATGGAGAAATACTGCGGCAGCGCCAGTTGCTGCTCCTACAAAAAGAGAAGCAATCATCTTCATTTAAAGCTTGACTCCAGCAAATAGGTCGCGTTCTCTACCTTTTTCATCAAAAGGTTCAGACTTTTCACCGCGAACCAGTGTGTAGTACTCATCGCCCCAAACTTGCAGCCCTAAGTTATTAGAGAGTGCAAAGAAGGGTCCATCAATTGAAATTTGAGTTACATGCGCCTTCATCGCCGCCATCTTCTTTTCTACCTGTGAATTACCATCAATGAGAGAGGTTACAAATTGATCATCTTTTGCGAAGGGGAGATCATCAACGCTTTCGGCTCCGAAGAAATCTGAGCCAAGTTCTTTCATCTTCGCCATACTTTCGGCAATTACAGATTTAGGCATTGTGTTCCAATAAATTTTCTGGATCTGCCATGTTGATTTTTCTGCAGCTAGCATCGCAATGCGGTGTGCCTGGATGTGATCGGGGTGGCCATATCCACCAAATTCATCGTAAGTAATCAAGATATGTGGTTTAACTTCATCGATTACCTCAACCAGATATTTCGTGGCTTCCTCAATATCTGCCTGCCAGAAAACATCAGGGCGGTTATTTGGTTCCGTCCCCATCATTCCGCTATCTCGGTAAACCTTCTTGCCTTCGGCTAAGAATCGGTAATCGCTTACTCCAAGCTCGGTCATGGCATCCGTAAGTTCGGTGATTCGGTGCTCGCCTAACTTATCTGTGGCACCACTAGCAAGGTTAGTTAGCTCCGGAACGAGAATGTCGCCTTCTTCACCGCGCGTGCAGGTAACGAGCGTTACTGATGCTCCAAGCTCTGCATACAGCGCCATCGTCGCACCATTATTTATCGTCTCATCATCAGGGTGTGCGTGTACTAGCAGTACGCGATAACCCGAGTATGAATTTTTCATGTCTACCACTCTCTAATAAACCGGTAGCGAGGTATCGATTTGCTTGGCCCAAGCAATGACCCCGCCGGATACGTGCGCAGCATCGGAAAATCCTGCACCTTTCAGGATCGCTAGACATTCAGCCGAACGTACGCCGCTCTTACAGTGCAAGATAATTGGTTTATCTTGCGGCAGACCTGCCAAGACTGTTCCGTCCAAGAATCCTTGTTTAGGTAGTAAATGTGAACCTGGAATACGAACAATTTCAAATTCACTTGGCTCGCGCACATCAATAAGATAGAAATCTTCTTTATTATCCATCTTTGATTTCAGTTCAGTTACCGAAATTGTGGAGTCTTTAACTGCGACCTCTGCAGCATCCGAAAGAGTTCCACAGAATGCTTCGTAATCAGGAAGAAGCTCTGTCTGAGTTGGATTTTCTGCACACAGCGGGCAGTTCGGATCTTTACGGATCTTTACCTTGCGAAATGACATTTCTAGCGCGTCGTAAACTATGAGTGACCCAACCATCGGCTCACCAACGCCAGTAATCACCTTGATCGCTTCAGTAGTTTGAATTGATCCGATGGTTGCGCAGAGAACTCCGAGTACGCCACCTTCGGCACAACTTGGCACCATTCCAGGAGGTGGAGGTTCTGGATATAGACAGCGGTAGCAAGGTCCGTATTCGGCCCAGAAAACGCTGGCTTGCCCATCGAAGCGATAGATAGAGCCCCAAACGTAAGGCTTCTTTAACAATACGCAAGCATCATTTACAAGATAGCGAGTTGCAAAGTTATCTGTTCCATCAACGATGATGTCGTACTGCGCAAAAATTTCTTTCACATTTGTAACATCGAGACGAACTTCATGTGTAACCACATTTACATAAGGATTAATCTCTGAAATCTTCTCCTTAGCGGATTGAGCTTTGCTCTTTCCGATATCGGATTGCCCGTGGATTATCTGGCGCTGCAGATTGGATTCATCTACGGTATCGAATTCGACGATTCCAAGTGTTCCGATTCCGGCTGCAGCAAGATACATAAGCGCTGGCGAACCAAGCCCTCCAGCACCTACGCAAAGGACCTTGGCATTCATTAGCCGTTGCTGACCTGCCATAGCAACATCAGGAATAATTAGATGTCGGCTATAGCGGCGAACTTCATCGACAGTTAGCGCCGGTCCTAGTGAAACTAAGGCTGGTATTGAATCGCGCTGTAAAGTCATGGTTCGTATTCTGCCGTAGCGGTAGGCCGAGTGCCAATTCGATAACTTTCTTGCTGCAAACGACTCTCAACTGCATATCTCTCTTTCGCAATTGACTGTATTGGCTCTACGATATGCGCAATGACTACCGTTGATCTAAATTCAAAAGGCGATAAGGCCCGCTTGCCACGCGATGAGCGTCGTGCAATTCTCTTAAATGCGGCGCTAGAAGTATTTACCGCCGCCGGTTACCACTCTGCCGCCATGGATGAGATTGCAGATCGTGCCAATGTAAGTAAGCCGGTTCTTTATCAGCATTTTCCATCAAAATTAGATCTTTACTTAGCAGTTCTAGACGTTCACATTGACTCTTTGGTTTACGAGATTCAAAAGGCAATATCTTCAACTCCAGATAATGCAAAGCGCGTACATGCAACAGTGGTTGCCTACTTCGAATTTATCGAAAATGAAGGTGAAGCATTCCGCCTACTATTTGAAAGCGATATGAGCGTTGAGCCACAAGTTCGTGAGCGTTTAAATCGCATGACTTACGATTGCGCAGCTGCAGTAAGCGCCGTAATTTCAAATGACACTGGACTTCCTAAAGATGTTGCAATGCTCCTTGGTGTAGGTCTAATTGGCTACGTCCAAGTAGCCGCTCGCCACTGGTTGGATCGCGACAGCAAATTATCTAGACAACAAGCCGTCGAACTCGTTGAGAATTTGATGTGGCGCGGAATTTCAGGGTTCCCGCTCTCTGGCGGCAATTAACTCACCTTTTATCGCTTAATTTCTGGCAGATCTCTCTGATGGATTTGCCGATAGGATAAGGACATGAGTACAAAGAAGATTGATTCTGGCGCAGCAACCCAAGTGCGCATCTCCGTGGCAAATATTTCAGCAGACCTTGTATTTGAGACCAATTCTTCTGTTGCAGAGGTAAAGAGCGCAGTTGCGGCAGCGTTGGCAGGCGGCACCGCCTTAAATCTCCAAGATTCACGTGGCCACGAGATCATCGTTGCTGGCGACAAGATCGGCTTCGTCGATATCGGCGTTGCAACTGATCGTCGCGTTGGTTTCGGCGCTCTCTAAGGTGTCTATAACTTTTGCCGATCTTCCGCTACGTCCTGAGACGCAAGCGGCTCTAGCCGAACATGGTTTTAAATCCCCATTTCCAATTCAAGAGATGGTTCTACCAATCGCTTTAGGTGATGGCGATGTAATCGGTCAGGCAAAGACAGGTACCGGCAAAACTCTCGCCTTTGGCATTCCCCTTATCGAACGAGTAATCGCACCGCTAGATAAAGAGTGGGATGCACTTGTTGCGAAAGGTCTGCCACAAGTACTCGTTGTTGTTCCTACTCGCGAACTCTGCGTGCAAGTTACAAAAGATATTGAAGAGTTAACTGGTAACCGCGGTATTCGCACCCTTGCGGTTTACGGTGGGCGCGCTTTTGAACCACAGATCGAAGCGCTCGAAAAAGGCGTAGAAATAGTTGTCGGAACACCGGGGAGACTCTTGGATCTCTATCGCCAAGGACAGTTAAAGTTAAAGGAAGTATCGCGCGTCGTTTTAGATGAAGCAGACGAAATGCTCGATCTAGGATTTCTGCCCGATGTAGAAAAGATCTTCACGAGCACTCCGAACCGTGCGCAAACTATGCTTTTTTCAGCGACCATGCCCGGAGATATCATCGCTCTAGCGCGCAGGTTTATGAATCAACCAATTCATATTCGTACGCAAGATAATGAAGATGAGGGCGCAGTTGTCTCTCGCATTAAGCAGTACGTTCTGCGCGCACACGCCCTAGATAAGATCGAGATGTTGGCGCGAATTCTGCAGGCCGATGGCCGCGGACCAACCATTGTTTTCTGCAGAACCAAGCGCACCTGCCAGAAGACATCTGATGATTTAGCAGAACGCGGTTTCCGCGCCGCCTCAATTCATGGCGATCTTGGGCAAAGCGCGCGCGAGAAAGCGTTAAATGACTTCAAGGCCGGAAAATCTGATGTCTTAGTTGCAACAGATGTAGCCGCGCGAGGAATCGATATTGATGGAATTACTCACGTAATTAACTATCAATGCCCAGAAGATGAAAAAACTTATGTGCACCGTATCGGCCGCACAGCTCGCGCAGGCGCAGATGGAATCTCGGTAACTTTCGTTGACTGGGATGAATTAGCGCGCTGGAAGATGATCGATACTGCGCTAACTCTGGGACTTGGCGAACCTGAAGAGACATATTCATCCTCTGAGCACCTATATGAGATATTAAATATTCCAGCAGGCTCTAACGGTCGAATGGTTAAAGCTAAGCCAGTTAGTGAAGCTCCGAGAAAAGAGGCAGCAAAGTCTGCCAAAGAGAAGCCTGCCAAAGAGAAGAGTGAAGACCGCACAGCACGCGTGCGAACTCGCACCAAGAAATTTACTTCTTAACTACTCAAGCCCTAGCTTTTCCAGAATTGAGTAGCCAACGTTTCTGAAGCTTTCAGCGCTTTCACTCGCCTTGCCATGAGTCAAGATGGATACCTTGGTTGAAGCAGCTGCCTCTAACTCATTTGATCCAAGGAGTGGCTCATCAATCAACTCCTCCTCAGCAATTAAAGAATTTGCACCTATCGCTAAAGCCTTAATTTCAACGCCCGCAGAAATAGATTTAATCTGCAAATAGCCCCTCAGGGAATGCAGGTTATTTCTGACTGGTACAACTACAAGTTGAGAAATCGAAATCGCTAAAGAAAGCGGCTGCGTTAGTGATCCGGGTAGATCCAAGACAACTACGTCATAGCTCTTGGGCAGATCAGAGATAACTTTGGAGAGCGCATCTGCAGAAAAGTTTGTAGCTAACCGTGAATCAGCAGGAATGAAATCAAATCTCTCTGAAGTTGTTACAAGGTTGGAATCAGTTAACTTGCCGCCATTTAAGAAATCTGCGATAGAGGTACGAGGATTTTCAAAACCCAAACGAAAAGTCAGCGCTCCAGCGGGATCAAGATCAATCAATAGCGTCTTCTTACCGAACTCGGTAAATGCGACGGCAAGGCAATGTGCCAGAGTTGTTTTTCCGACGCCACCGGCAGAGTTGGCAATTGAAATAACCTTCATCAGGCAGCCAGAGATTTCCAGCGAATCAAAGCTTGCTTGTATACGGGTGGAGCGAGCAAAACTTCAGGAATTACTCCAAAGGTCGACCGAACTGCCTTTAGTGAAATATCGGTAATTAAATTTTGGCCAGGTATCTGCGGTGTTCCATAGAGTCTGCGCGCCCATTGCGGAAGTGAACTTGCCGCAAGAAGTGCAAGTGAGGCCCAGGCAGGTGCGGCGGGAGTTGCAAATCTAACTGCGTTTGGCATGGGCGGAATAGTTAGAAATAGCGCTGCTCTTTTTGCATCATCAGATGCGCGCAGTTCTGGAGCAATATTCTGAAAGTAGCTCTGCATCTCTGCTGTATTTGTAGGAACATCAGCGGTCGCAACTCCAACTAACTCTGCGAATATAACCATCTCTGATACATATTGATCAGCATCGAGATCGCTAATCGCCATACCCGAGCGGCGAGCAATATCTAGAAATGAATCAACCATCGACATATGCACCCAGAGAAGTAGGTGAGGATCATCTAAACCAAGTGAGGTGTGAATTTTTCGTACCCTTGCGGCAAGTGCTTGTGCCTGACTTCTTTCGCCGAAGGTAATTGTTGAAACGTAGTCGCCAGTACGTTGCAGTCGCCCCCACGCATCTTCACGAAAGTTTGAATTCTGAGCTACTCCATCCATTGCAATTGGGTGGAGAGCTTGCTGCAGAAGTGCGCGAATTCCACCAACTGCCATCGCAGGATCTGAATGAATCTTCCAGGCAATAGTTTCGGGTGAGAAGAGCCCGCGGGGATCGTCAAGTATCTGGGTTGTCATAAATATTCTTGGCTAACTATTGCGCAGTAAAAGCTTTAATCGCATCAACTAACATCTGCACCGCGATAGCGGCGAGCAGTAAGCCGGCGATGCGCGCTAGCAAAGTGACTCCAGAATCTTTAATGATTCCGAGGATCGTTGTAGAAGCCATAAGTGAAACGGCGATCACAACGTGTACTGCAACTACTGCCGCGATTAAGCCCAGGCTTTGCGCTGGAGTTTCGATTTGCTGCACAAAAATCATCGTTGCAACGATCGCTCCAGGCCCTGCCAATAGCGGTGTACCTAGAGGTACAAGCGCAATATTGTTTACCTTGCCTTCATTGCCACCCATATCTCTGCCGGTAAGTAGTTCTAGTGCGACATAGAGAAGTAATAAACCACCGGCAGCTTGCAAAGCCTCAATAGAGACGTGCATGTATTCGAGTATGAAGCGCCCAAAGATCGAAAAGAATGCGATAACAGTTAAGGAGACTAACGCCGCCTGCCAGGCGAGTTGAATTCGCTCGCGCTTACTTTTTTCAGCTACCAAACTGAGGAATATCGGAGTCGCTCCCGGTGGATCTAAAATTACCAAGAGGGTTACAAATGCTTGAATAGAGAAAGTTAAGGCGCTGGCTTCCGCAATATTCATGGCGTAACTACCCTTCGTTGACTTGCCAGAGATTCTAACCGCTCCCATTGTGCAGGATCGGTGAGGTTTTCACCTAATGAATTTAACTTACCTTTTCCGTGATAGTCGCTGGCCCCAGTAATAACTAGATTTAGCTCTGAAGCGATAAGCCTTAATTCAGCCCGCTCAATTGCAGAGTGATCGCGATGATCTATCTCAATCCCGTGTAATCCAGCAGCCACTAAATCTGCAAAAATAGAAGTAGAGATTACATCTCCACGCCGCGATGCCATGGGATGGGCAATAACTGCGACTCCCCCAGCTGCAACGATGGTGCGGATAGCCACTTCAGGAGTTGGTGTTGCATGAGTTACGTAATACTTTGAATCGTTTGTTAAGAGTTCTGCAAATGCTTCATCTCGTGATTTAACTACCCCATTTTTCACTAGCGCATCGGCTAAATGTGGCCTTCCTAGGGTTGCTCCTTCTGGAGTAGCGGCAATCACATCTTCCATGGAGATAGAAAATCCATCGCCGCGAAGTAGTTCAACCATCTTCTTCATCCTGGGAATTCGAGTATCTCGAGCATCCGATAACATCGCTTGAATTTCAGAATTTTCGCCATCAAAGAGCAATCCGAGCATATGCACGCTAATACCGTCCTCGGTGAGCGTGGAAATCTCTGCACCCAGCGCTAATGAAATTGGTTTTCTTGCTGCAGAAATCGCTTCGACCCAACCAGATGTTGTGTCGTGATCGGTGACTCCGAGAACAGTGATGCCGGCAGATAGCGCTTTATTAACTAGCGCAAATGGAGAATCTGTTCCGTCGCTTGCGGTGGTGTGAGTATGTAGATCAATCATTACTGGACCACCACATTATTTGAAGGGTTTTCCGGACGAGTGCGCAATACAACGAGTGCGCAACCAAAGAGAATTAGCGCAATTCCTGGAACCACACCGAGAGGTGGGCGTTGATCCATCCACCACATTGCAAGGATTGCACTTACTGGAACTTCGAAGAAGACGATCAGCGAAACGACAGCAGGTGAAACTCTTTTCAATACCGAGTTGAACATGGTGTGGCCAAGGAACTGTGCACCAAATATCAACCCCAGTAGAATCCACCATTCACGAGCTTCAAAGCTAAATATTTGATTTCCAGCGATTAGCGCCATAGGTAGCGCCGTAATCGCGCAGAAGAAATAGCAGATCGCTGTATACGTTGATGTTTCTAAAGTCTGTTGCGCTTTTGATCCAACCAACATATACACAGCCGCTAGCGCTGCAGAAATAATCGCTGCTATATCTCCGAGGAATGCCCGAAGTGAAATCTGGAGGTCGACTCCAGAAATTAAGAGCACTCCCCCAAAGCTAACAAACATGCCCATCCAGGCACGGGATGGAATATCCCCACCAGTTAGCTTTACAAAGAGCGCTGCAAATATTGGCTGAAGTGCAACGAGAGCTGTTCCTGCAGCGACAGTTGTCATTCGCATAGCGAGAAAAAATCCGATGAAGTGAAGTGCAAGAACAACTCCTGAAATAATCGCCCACTTTGCTCCCGTGCGATCGATGCGATGACGAAGTGCAAATGGCACCGTCATTAGCGATCCACCTAAATTTCTCCAGAAGATTAAAGTAAGTACTGGCATTGCGCTCATCGCAATCAGTGGACCCGATGTGCCGATACCGATAATTCCGATTCCTAAGCGAATCAAATCGGGGCGCGCAGGAATTTGCGTGTGGTTATCACGAGATAAAGGCTGCGACATGGAAGTAAAGGTAGCCGATACCCTTAGCCAATGAAGGGAGGCCGAAAATGAGCGTTAGCCAAATAAATCGAACCTTTATCGCCCGCCTAGCGGGTAAGTTAAGTTGCCACACGCGAATTCTTACGAATGAACTAGAAGATCTTGTAAAAGAGTTACGTGCTAAGCCCCAGTCGGACGCCAAGTAGCGAACTGCTACGCACAACAAGTTTTTCGGCGATCGCATAAATTGCTTGTGCACTTGGAGAATCCGGTGCTGCAATTACAATCGGCGTTCCTTCATCTCCCCCGGTGCGAAGCTCAGTACTAAAGGGAACTTTTCCAAGCAATGGAACATCGCTACCCACCAAGTTAGATAAGCGAGTAGCGGTTTCTTCTCCGCCACCTGCGCCAAACAAGGCAATCTCATCGCTGCAATGTGGGCATGGAAATGCTGACATATTTTCGATAACGCCAACTACGCGCTGATGAATCTGGTGAGCAATGCGCCCGGCGCGCTCGGCAACTTCGGCTGCTGCGATTTGTGGAGTTGTAACAACGACAATTTCAGATGTTGGAATCAACTGACCGAGTGATATTGCTAAATCTCCAGTTCCGGGCGGTAGATCAATCAAGAGCAGATCTAAATCTCCCCAGTAAGCATCAGATAATAATTGTTCAAGAACTCTGTGAAGCAGCGGACCACGGTAAGCAACAGCATCAGCCCGCTCTGGTTTAAACATCTCCATAGAGACTACTTTTACGCCATAGGCTTCAAGTGGAATAAACATCTGATCAATCGCAGTTGGGCGCTGCCCCATCAAACCCATCAACCTGGGAATCGAATGGCCATATACATCTGCATCCAAAATTCCAACGCGTAAACCTTTGCGCGCTGCCGCTACCGCCAAATTAGTGGTGAGCGAAGATTTTCCTACTCCACCTTTTCCGGAGGCAACGCCGACAACTCGAGTAAGTGATTCAGGCTGCGCAAATGGGATAAATTTTTCACGGCCGCCACGTAATAACTTCTTTACATTGTTGCGCTGTTCTTCATTCATGACTCCGAAAAGTACTTCGACCGTCGAAATTCCGGCGACTTTAGATACCGCTTCAGTTATATCGCCGCGCAACCTATCTTGCATAGGGCAACCAGAAATAGTTAAGAGAATCTTGAGTTTTGCTACGCCCTGGGTAATTTCTACAGCTTCAACCATTCCAAGTTCTGGCAGAGGGCGATGGAGTTCTGGATCGGAGACAGTTGCTAGCGCAGCGTTAACTTGCTCAAGCAACTCAGCAGAGTTGGTCATGGCAGGTCTGGATCAATCTTGGCGTTGAACTTTGGCGCTTTCTCTGCCGCATCAACTTCCTCTAAAGCGTTTGCAATGTGTTTCTTGATAAATGTCTTAGGGCGTAAATCTGATGGCGAAAGATCCTCAAAGCCTGGACCAAGATTTTCGCGCAGCTCTGTAGTTGCGCTGGTAGCCATCGTGCGTACCTTCTTAATCAACTTCGCCGCATCTACCGCTAATTGTGGAAGACGCTCTGGTCCAACCAAAATCACAGCGAGAACGCCCAAGCCAAATATCTCACCGGCGCCAAAATCGAAGAACATAGTTGTTGATACTACTCGTTAATCAATGATCCAGGCGCCGACTATTTGCCTGCGGTCAAAGTAACGGTCGTGGTCGCAGTAACGCCATTTCGAATATAAGTAAGTTGTACTTTATCGCCGACGCTCTTTGCGCGAATAGCCACAATTAACTCTTCTGAGGTGTTAATTGTTCGGCCATCAAATTTAATAATTAGATCGCCAGCCTTTAGACCTGCCTTTGCCGCAGGACCTCCAGGCAAGATCGCCTTATCGTTTACAGCAATTCGCGCACCATCGCCCTCAAATTTCATATCAATAGAAACGCCAAGTACTGGATAGGTTGCCTTGCCGTTCTTAATCAACTGATCTGCAGTCTTACGCGCTTGATTGATCGGAATTGCAAAACCAAGGCCGATAGATCCTGTTTGCGAACCAAATGATGACCCCAAGGTTGCGATCGCAGAGTTAACGCCAATTACCGCACCGGTTGAATCAATCAGCGGGCCTCCTGAATTTCCGGGATTAATAGCCGCATCTGTTTGGAGCGCGTTAATAAATGAATTATCACTTCCAGTTTCACCTGCAGTAACTGCGCGATCTTTTGCGCTGATGATTCCGAGAGTAACTGTTCCGGAAAGTCCGAGCGGTGATCCAATAGCAATTACTGAATCCCCAACTGCAACTTTGTCACTATCTCCTAATTGAAGTGCGGTTAATCCAGTTGTTGCAATCTTAATTACCGCTAAATCGTAGGAGGCATCTCTTCCAATAATTTTTGCCACGAATTTCTGACCATTATTGAGCGTTACATCGATAGCACCGTTATTGGTTGCTGCTTCGGCAATAACGTGGTTGTTGGTGAGGATGTAACCGTTACTTTCGATAACAAATCCGGTCCCAGTTGAACCACCATCTTTTGAGCTAGCTTCGATTGAAACAACGGAAGGAATCACTCGCTGCGCGAGGTCGGCGACAGATCCAGGTGGGCGTTCTACAGAATTTGTTACGCGTGAAAGGTTAATTGATTGACCAAATAGTGAACCCGATGATGATGCGCCAAAAATCGCTCCAACAAGACCGGCGACAAAGGCGAGCAGAATTGCATTAGAGCGGGTTATGAAATTTGCTTTACCGTTTCGCGAGGCGGGAACCCACCATGGTCCGGTGTTTGGCCCACCAATTTGCGGAGAAGTCATTGCGCCATCTTCCTATAATTTAGTTGCTAGTAACAAACCATCGCCAGTTGGAATCAGTGAAACCACCCAATTCTCTGACTCGTTTTTCAAGGATTTCCCAGATTCGCGAAGCGCCACGGTTTTGGGATCGCGCTGTGCCGGATCTGAAACTTTTGATCCCCCAAAGAAATTATCGATTACAAATACTCCACCACTGCGCAATATGCGGTGTGCTTCGGTGATTGCATAAGGCAAGTCTTCTGGATTGTGGCGGAAGATAACTAAGTCATAGGCGCGATCTGCGAGCTTGTTCATTACATCCATGACTGGATTGGTAATCAATCTAAAACGTGCTGGTGCAATTTGCGCATCTTGAAAGGCAGTCTTTGCAATATTACTATGTTCCATTTCGTCATCAATTGATGTCAAAGTTCCGCTCGCCAGCATTCCTTCCAGTACCCAGAGAGCGCCAACTCCTGAGCCGGTACCGATTTCAACCACCGATTGCGCAGAAAGGTTATGCGCCAAATGCTTTAGGTAAGCACCTGCTCCAGATGTTGCATCGATGACGCCAATTTCTTCACCGCGCGCACGAGCGCTCTTCTTAACTTCATCTTCGGAGATAAAACTTTCAGCGTAAGAATGTGGGTCGATCATCATGAGAGAGATGTTAGCCATTCGACGAGTAATCGCACGCCGAAACCGGTGCCGCCCTTAGGGTTTTCTCCAGAATCACTTTCACTGCGAGCAACTCCTGCAATATCAAAGTGGACCCAGGTGCGATCTCCAGCAAAGTGCTCCAAGAACAAGGCTGCTGTTACCGACCCAGCGCTGAAATGTTTCTTCGATGTGATGTGGCTTAGATCTGCAATTGGGCTTTCGAGCGCTTCCTTGTAGTCATCGACAAGTGGCATATGCCAGACGCGGTCTCCGGATCGCTCCCCTGCTTCTGAAAAACTCTTAGCGACTTTCTCATCTCGCGTATACATCGCAGCATGTTGTCTACCCAAGCCCAACGTAGCTGCACCAGTCAGAGTTGCAATATCGATTATGTAATCCGGGTTTAAATTTATATCGGCATACGCCAAGCCATCGGCAAGTACTAGACGACCTTCGGCATCTGTATCCAGTACTTCAACAGTCTTGCCGCCGTAGTGAGTAATGACATCGCTGGGGCGCTGTGAAGTACCAGATAAAGCATTTTCAGCGAGCATCATCAATACGGTTACCTGAACTTGCGGCTGGAAATATGGAAGCGCTGAAATCGCACCTAGCGCGGCAGCAGAGCCAGCCATATCTGATTTCATAGCCGTCATAAATTCGTAGGGGCGCTTTAGAGATACACCGCCAGTATCGAAGGTAATTCCTTTACCGACAATTACAACGTGCGGAAGAATTCCTGCAGATTTCTTTTTACCCTTTGGGTGATATGAGATTTGAACGAAACGAGGTCCAGGCTTTGGTGATGAATTTCCGACCGCACGTAAACCGCCAAACTCTGCTAAATCTTTACCTGCCAAGACTTTAACCTCTAAGCCGTTATCTGTGGCGATCTTTACCGCTTCATTTGCTAGCCAGAGCGGAGTCTTAATATTTGATGGGGTATGGATTAAATCTCTAGTACGAGAAATGGCGTTTGCAATAGTTGATGCATCGTTGATTACTGCTGGGGTATCTGTATGAAATAGGAAGAGCGGGATTTCTTGAGTTGGTCCAGTTTTTTGTGTCCAAATGTAGGCACCGAGTTGGACGGAGATAGCAAAGGCCTTTAACAGCTGATCATCAGAGACGCAGAGTGAGGCGATTGTTACCGCTTTGCCTCGACCTTTTCTGCCAAGGGCAGCACCTGCTTGACGAATCGCAGAAGATGTTTCATCACCAAGTCCGATTAAGAGAATTCGGTCGGCGGAAAATAAATTAGATGAGACAGGAATTTCAAAAATTTCGCCAGCTTTTCCAGTTGCCGCAAAGAATGCCAATTCATCGCGCAGGTCGATATCAAAAGTTTCTTCTAGCTTCTCAATAATTTTGCCGTAGGAAGGGAAGTTATATTCCGGCTTCTCATCTTTATCTAGATCTTTATCTGAATTTCTTTTAACTTGCGTAAACCCGATGGCGATTGATTGCGCATCAGCGAGCGCATCGGATAAAGATTTAAGGTCTACAGCGATCGGCTGAAGCACAAGCGTTGCTTACTTCTTTATGAGTGCTACAGCTGCTTCAAGGGCGGCGCTGAGGTTATTTGCTTCTTGGGGGTTGAGTTCAACGACCAGGCGTCCGCCACCTTCTAGCGGAATGCGCATTACTAGCGAGCGCGCTTCCTTGGTTACTTCCATGGGTCCATCACCAGTACGAGGTTTCATGGCTGCCATGGGGAGAACTCCTTTGATACTTAAATGTCGGCCAAATTGCGCCGCTGATTACTGCAGAGGAGAAGTATCTCGCAGAAGTGGCTGAGTATGAAATCGGCGGTTGAATCAGCCCATCCCGAGCAGGGCGGTAATGCGAGTTTTTCCTGAGGCCATCACCGTTGAGACTGACTTTTCGGGAACGCCCAAAAGGGTGGCGATATCTCCGGTTGCCATCTGGCGAAGGTAATGGAGCGAAAGGATTATTCGCTCCTCCTCGGGCAACTGCGCCAAAGCCTCAGCCAAGGTAAGGGGGGCAGTCATAGCCCCAAGGTTACTCGCGTGGGCGCAGTGATGTGGAGAGGCGAGCCAATGAGATTCGCACTCCAACCCAGAGAAATGGTGCGATCGCTAGAAATTTTAAGCGAGAACACTCAATTGTCTCAGACCAATTGAATTTAGTTGATGTGGAGTTAATTGGTGAGAGCGCAAATGAACCGGTTCCTTTAAGAATTTTTCCGGTATGCACTACATCGCAAATTTCTGGTGGCTGCCACTTTGTAACAACCATGGTGTCTAAAAGACCCAGCGCTGAAAACTTCGGATAGAACTTATATAGCGGACCAGTAAATGCTGAGATCGAAGTACCAACGCCTTCGCGAATTTGTGAAGTGACCCAAACTTTAGTTTGCAGCATCCAATCGCCTTGTGATTCCCAATCAGCAATCGCCGCCCAAGCGCGTTCTTGAGAACATGGCAGGTTGATTGTGATTCGAAGTGTGTTTGACATTTGATGGCGCTACTAACTACTAGATTTATTGGATGAATTATTGGATGAATTATTAGTTGCGATATCCAACGCCTGATCTACGCTCTTTGCCCAATGTAGAAGTTCGCGCTGCCCTGGCTTTACAAAACCATGTTCTTCTAGATGATCAATCAAAGTAGCAAGCGGGGCATATACATCATGGGGATCTAAGATAATTACTGGCTTGTTATGGAACTTTAGAAAACGTCCTACCCAAATTTCGAAGAGTTCTTCTAGCGTTCCGATGCCACCAGGTAGCGCTATAAAGGCATCTGAAAGATCTTCAATCATCGCCTTTCGATTGCGCATCGAATCCACGATATGCAGTTCATCGCACTCTTTATCGGCAAATTCAATATCTACTAAGCGCTGCGGGATAACTCCGATTGTTTTGCCACCGGACTCGCGAGCACCGCGGGATACCGCTCCCATCGCCGAAATATGTCCACCACCTGAGACCAATTCCCAAGAGCGAGCGGCGATTCCTGCACCTAGCGAATGAGCCAGATCGATGTATTTGGGATCGATGGCTAGCGATGACGAACAGTAAACGGCGATACGCATGTGGCAAAGGATAGGGGTTAGGCTTATCGCATGTCTGCTTCGCAAAATTCGCCACATCTGGCATCTGGCCACGGAATTGCAACTTACTCTGGAGAAACACTTTTAGATGCCTGGTTCCCAGAACCAGTTCTTGGAAAATCTCAGGGTGCAAAGACTTCAACTGCAACTGCTTCGCTAGCCGAACTTGCCGGGGTCGATGAAGTTAGGAAAGTTAGACGCGAAGTTATCTCAATTGAGATAGATCTAAACATGGCTCCAACAAGTGCTGCCGATGCCTATCTACGCCTTCACTTACTCTCACATCGCTTAATCAAGCCACATGGCGCGGTTATGGATGGCATATTCGGGTTGCTCGCCAACGTTGTTTGGACATCTGCTGGCCCGTGCGCAGTTGATGGTTTTGAATTAATTCGTGGTGCGCTGCGAAACAAATATGGCCATGTCACAGTATTCGGCGTAGATAAATTCCCACGAATGGTTGATTACGTAATTCCATCTGGTGTCCGCATTGCAGATGCTGATCGCGTGCGACTCGGTGCGCATCTGGCCTCTGGCACAACTGTTATGCATGAAGGTTTTGTTAATTTTAACGCCGGCACCTTAGGGACATCCATGGTGGAAGGGCGAATATCAGCGGGCGTGGTTGTCGGTGACGGAAGTGATGTCGGTGGTGGCGCTTCAATTATGGGCACCTTAAGCGGCGGCGGTAAAGAAGTTATCTCAGTTGGAGAAAAATGTTTGCTAGGAGCTAACTCTGGACTTGGAATTTCACTTGGTAACAACTGCGTAATTGAGGCAGGAACTTATATAACTGCGGCATCAAAGGTAAAACTTCCAGATGGTGAAATTGTAAAAGCTGCTTCTCTATCTGGTGCAAGTAACTTACTGTTCCGTCGTAATTCTCTCAGCGGTGGTTTAGAAGTTGTAATGCGTACAGGTACTTGGGGTGGTTTGAATTCCATCCTTCACGCTAACTGAGTAAAAAATCGAGATTAATTCAGTGAGAACCATGCTGAAGGTAGTTTGCTACGGCTTCTAAAAGTTTCACCGCGAAGTACAGCAAATGATCCATCTGAGCTAATAGCTTGAATCAGCGCAACAGAACCAGCTGGGTTAATTGATAGCACCGCCAAAGAAATGACATCCGGCAGCGCAAATGCTTGTGCAATAACTGCTTGAGGTATTTCTCTGGTCCATGATGCAAAGCGTGGATTAAAAGCGATATCAACGCTGGCGCTATCAGGAACGCTAACTGTGTAAGGGGTTGCAGTACCCCAGGCGTGCTCTGAAGTTTCGGTTGTACCGCCCGATGATGAAGAGAAGTAAGCAGTGATTGGGCGACCTTCGTAGGTAATTATCAATCCTGCAGTTCGATTAACCGCTGCCTTCCAAATTTCCCCAAATCTTGGTTCGCTCTCTTTTGAATAACCAGCAAAGTTTTGATCATTGATCGTTGCGTATAAATGACAATCACATGCGCTGCGAATCTTCGTTGACTTGGCCAAGGCGTAAGTTCGGGAGGCGATTGCTTGTGCATCTAACGCTTGGGTGGGCCAAGAGGATGGAACTTCGCCAATCCCCCATAAATACTCATCTTGCAGGCGCACAGAGTTGATTATCGCCATTCGCTTTCCCAATTTTTTATCTCTAATTACTTTAAGGGATATCTGCCCATGGCGATATTTTTTCGTTGCGCCATTCGTTGTCAGCGAAATAACGGTTGGTGAACCATCTTGATAGCGCGTTCCCGACCAACGTAGCGTAAAAGTACTTCCAGATGTAACTGCTTTGGTGGTGGTTCCCCGGGTGGTGCTAATTGCAATTAGCCCATCAGTTAGATTTAAATTCAGGAATGTTCTACTTGGAAAGGTAAGTAGTGGTGTAGCGGTTTGAGTTTCACTTAACTCACCCTCATACAACTGCAGAACTGCGCCTTTTGAATCACTTCTTAGCTTCGCAGAGGTAAGTAAGTTGCCAATGTTTATTCTAAGAATTTGGGTATCGGTAACTGTCTCCACCATGGTTCCGGTGTAGTAGTACTGCAAAATTGCGGTCGCAGATTCACCAGCTAAAGCTTTTGCCCGCGCACCGATCTGGCTCATGCCGACGCCATGGCCGTAGCCACTTCCTTGAAATGCGAAAGTAGCTGGAACGGTCTCAGCGTTTGCAGCGTTTGGCAGAAGTGTTATCGG
The DNA here is from genome assembly GCA_044340015.1 of Candidatus Planktophila sp. Lineage (GTDB taxonomy): Bacteria > Actinomycetota > Actinomycetes > Nanopelagicales > Nanopelagicaceae > Planktophila. Next base: position 2,998 of record JBIIUL010000009.1, on the reverse strand, counting down.
TGAGATCGCAAGCGAGATCACAACCGCAATCAAAGATTTCTTAGACATCCTCATTTGATGCTGCGCTCTTTCCGACCTGCATAAATTCACGATATTGCTTGATAATCTCCGCTGGATTTCCGCGCGCCATCAACGTGCCCTTATGGAGCCAGGCAACTTCATTGCAGACATCTTCGATCGTTGCCATTGCGTGGCTAACCAAAATAAGCGCGCGGTCTGCGGTGCGTAACTCTTTAATACGATTCAGGCTCTTCTCTTTAAAGTGCGCATCACCAGTGCTGAGAGCCTCATCAACTATCAAAATATCTGGCTGCACCGTTGCGGCTACTGAAAATGCTAGGCGCGCATACATTCCAGATGAATAAGTGCGCATTGGGGCATCAATGGCATCTCCTAACTCTGAAAAATCAGCGATCGCATCGAACTGGCTATCAATTTCTGCGCGTGACATTCCTGCAGCAAGTCCACCTAAATAGACATTGGCGCGCCCGGTCATGGAAGGGTTAAAGCCAACCCCAAGAGCAAGAAGCGTGCTAACTGAGCCGTGGACTTCAATACGTCCTTGAGTTGGAGGAACAATTCCTGAGATAACGCGCATCAGTGAAGATTTACCAGCGCCGTTTGATCCGATTACACCGAGCACGGTGCCATAGCGAACATCAAGATTGACGTTATTGAGTGCGTTTACTACGCGAGTGTGTTTGCTGGAGCGTCCAATAGTTTTAAGACGCGCTTTTAGCGTTGGTCGCTTAACGATTGAAGTTTTATAGGTCAGTCCAACGTTCTGCACCGAAACAGCGAGGCCATTTTTTGGGTGAATTGAATTTTGTGAATTAGAGGCGGACAGCGAAATCACGCTCCCTAGATAGGAAGAAGTAAGTACCTAAAGAGAAGATTGCTAGCGCCCAGATAAGTGCGTGAATTAAAGAGAATAGATCTGGCGTTTGGGCATAGACCATTACTTGTGACCATGCATCGAGAAGATAGAAAATTGGATTTACTATCTCAAAACGTTTTAATTGATCTGATAGGTCGCTTGCCTGATAAAGGATCGGAGATAAGTAAAGAAGGCTGCGAGTCATGTAAGGCAGGAAGCTTGCGATATCTCGGAAGTAGACATTGATACAAGAGATCAGAATTGCCATTCCGAGCCCCATCAGCAAGGCAATCACCATTATTGGAATCGCCCAAAACATATTCCAGGAGTATTCCAAACCAAGGACAGTGCGCATGATGAAAAATACAAATAGCGTTGGGATAAATTTAAATAAGGCAATTACCGATGCCGAAATTGGAAGCATTATGCGCGGGAAGGCGGTATTTAAAATCAAGCGCTGCCCAGCGGTAATCGATTTAACGCCGCCGCTCAAACTATTGCTAATTAAATAGAAGAGAAAGAGGCTGGCAGTTAAATTCCCATACCTGATCGCATCGCTATGGCCGCCAATGATGTAAATCAGAAGAAAGTAGACACCTGATAAGAGCAGCGGATTTAAGACCAACCATAGCTGGCCGAAGACCGAGCCATAGTTTTGTTCGCGGAGTTCAGAGCGAGAAAACTCTGAGATAAACGAGCGGCGCGCCCAAAGGGAGCGCAGGTATAAACCCAGCGGCGGCAGGCCAGCGCGAAAGGGTTCGTAGATGGTTACAGGAGCGCTCATATGGGTAAAGGCTACCGCAGCGCTTTAGTTGAGGTGATGAACCCCGCACCCCAAGCGAAATGCATTGTTGGAATTATCGCAAGAAGTGAAAAGAATTCACGAATTGACCGCGAAATTAGTAGAGCAGATGCGCCGATGAATACTCCATAAACTGCCACCGGCAAATAGAGAATCGGATGAAGTAAAGATCCGGCAATTACAGAAGTCGCGCATCCAAGCAGAGTTACTGGCGGTGCTAGATAACGCAAATTAATTGTTCCGCTGTGGCTACGTGAAACAACTCTTCGCCAAGTTCCATACTGAAAATACTGTTTCGCTAGCTTTCTCAAATTTGGGCGCGGGCGATATGTGACTTGCAATCTCGGATCGAAGTAAATCAATCCTCCGTTCTTGCGCAAGCGATAATTTAACTCCCAATCTTGGGCTCGGGTATATCGCTCATCAAAACCACCTGCTTGGTTAATCGCTGCACGTTTGAAGGCTCCGAGATAAACAGTGTCTACCTCTCCAGCTTCTCCACCTGTGTGAAAGCGTGATGCTCCAACTCCCAATGGACTGCGCATCGCACGAGCAACTGCCTTTTCAAAGCTGCTTACACCTGCTGCAGCCATTACTCCACCTACATTTACGGCGCCAGTTTGTTCAAGAATTTCAACGGCGAGAGTTAGATAGTTTTGTGGAATTTTCGCATGGCCATCAACGCGAACAATTATTGGGTGTGTAGAAGCGGCTACCGCCAAATTGAGTCCAGCTGCTGTTTTTCCAGTTGGGTTGGCTACCAATTTAACTCGCGAATCTCTGGCTGAAAGCGACTTTGCAATTTCATCTGTGCGATCTTGAGATGGGCCAAGAGCGAGAATTACTTCAAAGGCCCCGCGATAATCCTGGGACAAGATTGCCGATATAGATTCTGCTAAGTGCGCTTCTTCATTTAGAACGGGAAGAATCACGCTAACTGCTGGTGAGACAGATAACTCGCCCATATATGTCGACATAACCCCTCTACGCTATCGCCCAAGTAGAGTTCGTATGTGAAATCGACGCGAGCAATAAAGGTTATTACATCACTTTCTGTGGGTGTTGTTCTTCTCGCATCGCTATCCTGGATCGGATTAGGCCAGGTAAGCGGCAGGATCGATCGCATCAGCGTCTTTGCTGGGCTAGATAATCGCCCTGAGAAAACATCTAAAGCTCTAAATTATTTGTTGGTTGGTTCAGATACTCGTGAAGGTCTAACCAAAGAAGAGATGAAAGCTCTTCGCGTTGGAAATGCGCAAACTGCTGCTGGTGGAAGATCTGACACGATGTTGTTGGTTCATATCAGCAAGAAACGCGAT
>JBIIUL010000008.1:0-28792 GCA_044340015.1 Candidatus Planktophila sp. | reverse complement strand
GTTGCAGAGTCACTAACAAAGGGAATGCGCGTCATTCTCTCTGGTCGACTAAAGCAGCGTTCATATGAAACTAAAGAAGGTGAAAAGCGCACTGTTTTTGAGGTAGAAGTTGATGAAGTTGGTCCATCACTACGTAACGCAACTGCAAAGGTGACTCGTGCACAACGCGCAGGCGGAACAAGTGGCGGATTCTCTGCACCAGCTGCAACCGGCGGAGAGTCATTTAACGACGATCCATGGGCTGCTGCCTCAACAAATAACGCAGGCGGAGGATGGGCAACCACAACCTCTGAAGAACCACCTTTTTAAAGATTAATTAACCTATCCATCCATTCCTAGCTAATAACTAGGGCCCACTTAAAAGGAGCACCACAATGGGAGCAAGAAATAACCGGAACCTCAAGGAACCGAAGAACAAGGGCGCAAAAGCTGCTGCCCTAAATAAGAAGTTCAAGAAGAAGCCTTGCAGCTTCTGTCGCGACAAGGTGACATATATCGATTACAAAGATATCGCCACACTTCGCAAGTACATTTCTGATCGCGGCAAAATCCGCGCTCGCCGCGTCACTGGCGCATGCACACAACACCAACGCTCGGTCGCAACAGCTGTCAAAAATAGCCGTGAAGTAGCGCTCTTGCCTTACACATCGACAGCTCGCTAAGGGGGAATGAGAATATGAAACTTATCCTTACTCGCGAAGTTACAAAGCTCGGTTCAGCCGGCGATGTAGTAACTGTTAAAGATGGCTACGCACGCAACTTCTTGTTGCCACGTGGCGTTGCAATCGCATGGTCACTTGGTGGCGAAAAGCAGATCGAAGGAATCCGTCGCGCTCGCGCTGCACGTGAAGTCCGCGATATCGATCACGCTAAAGAGATCAAGGCATCACTAGAAAAGGCAGCAATCACAGTTTCAGTTAAAGCTGGCACTGCAGGTCGCCTATTCGGTTCTGTCACAGATAAAGACATCGCAGCAGCTATCAAGGCAGCAGCAGGAGTCGATATCGACCGTCACAGCATCAAGACTGCTGGACATATCAAGAAGGCTGGCGAGCACACAGTTAAGGTCTCACTTGCACACTCAGTTGTTGCAACAGTGACCGTAAAGGTTGTCGCTGCTAAGTAATTTAGTTAAGAGAAAAGCCCGTCGCTTATGCGGCGGGCTTTTCTATTTAAACCGTTTATCACCCGGTTTAATGGTTGCAATCCTCTGGTTGAGCCTAGAAACTTAACCTATGAAGAAGATCTTGCTCTCACTCACTCTCGTTTTCACTTTGGTGACTCCAATTAGCGCACAGGCAGCGGTAAAAGCTGGAGCAAGTTGCAAAAAAGCAGGGCTAACATCAACGGTTGCAGGCAAGAAGTTCACGTGTGTAAAGAGTGGCAAGAAGTTGGTTTGGAATAAGGGTGCCGCTGTTGTTACAACCAATCCAGTTGAACCAGTTAAACCCGTAGCACCGGTTGCCCCCGCAGTACCCGCGATTGATCCAACTAAACCAAAGCAGGGTCAAAGCTGCCCAAAAAATTCTCAAGATGTCATCGGATATGACAATTCACTAAAGCTAGTTGCACTGATGTGTAATCAGTTCGATGACAGATATTTTCCACGTGCGGGAGCAGATGAGGTTGATCAAACCACAGGTAAATTCAAAAAAGGCCCTATGCAACAAACCACATCAATGATTGAGTGGAAAGAGCCTGTAGTAATAAGCACGCGCCCGAAAACCGAGATTACCAATTCGAGCTCACTAAGCGATATTTCTGCTTGCAAGATCCCTGATGCTGGCGCAGTTGGAGCAATGCCAATTTATAACCAGCACCACTTTATTTCAGGATTTGGCCTTTACGCAGAGAGAGCTCCATTAACTCGTGATCCTGTAATTCAATTTGTGACGATCGATTTTCCTGATTTACAAGGAAAGAGAACTCCGGCCGAAGACCTCAAAGAAGTCACCGATTTCCTTGGAAAATATTGGAGTTCTCAGGTTGTAAACCCAATCAAATTAGACTTTAGAATTCCTAACTCTTACATTCGGATGCCATTGAATGTCGTTGATTACTCGATGAATATTGATTTCTTTTCTCAACAATGGCGCCCAGATACAGCTTTCAATTACGTTCGCGCGGCAGTCAAAGTTGCCGACCCTGTGATTGATTTTTCCAAAGCAGATGTCATGGTGATTGCGGTTCCAGCAGAAGTAACACGTTCTCAAATAGCGGCCTTCATCGCCGAATCTAGCGAGGCACGACACCCAAATCAGGGATTTCAAACTTCTGAAAAGAAAATCATGAACACGCTCGTGATGGCAGGTGCTTCTGGTAGCAAGGATTATGAGTTACTAAACTGGGCGCATGAGTTAGGGCATAACTTTGGACTGACGGATATTCGAAATACGCAGAATAAAGCTATGCAGGATTCATCCGATCTTGGAATTTACGACCTCATGAATTCCATGCTTGCTCCCGAACTTTTAGCCTGGAATAGATTTATTGTTGGTGGCCTAAACGATAACCAAGTTCGCTGTGTGACATCTGGATCTTCGACGCATCTAATCAGACCAGTGGCAATGCCAAGCAAGGAAGAGAAGTTAGTCGTGATACCAACCGGGAGATTTACTGCAATTGCAGTAGAAAGCCGGAGAGCAATTGGTTTTGATGCGCCAATGGGCACAGCGAGCGAGGGCGTAATTGTTTATGAGATCGACACTACGGTTCCTTACGGGCTCTCAACAATGAAGTTAGTACCTCGAATTGGATCGACCGATAGACAATGGCGGCGAGATTCAGCGCTAAAGAGCGGAGATTCTGTCTCAACTCAAGGATGGAAGATATCTGTCGTTGAATCTGGAGATTTCGGTGATGTTGTAAAAGTTGAGAAAGCTGGTTGATTGAAAAAATCACTTAATCTCAGCAGTTGAGAAGTGAGAATTTACTTTCATGCACAGCCACCAGTGAGTGCTACCCCTTCCTGACCTGCGCTTTCCTTTAAATTGCGCCAAAAGTAAATAGTTACCCACACCCTGCACACAGGTGTTTACACAGGAAAAGCCACTTATCCACCCCTTTATACACATCCTTATCCCCAGGTGCCTTCGCTTTTGTCAGTGCAAGATGGGAAGTTACACCCGTGAGTATCGCCGAACTACCTAATAGCTCTTCGCGAGCCAACGCCTCTTATAACAATGTGGGCGCCGAGTTCGAGCGCACACCGCCACAAGATTTAATCGCAGAACAATCTGTTCTCGGTGGAATGCTCTTATCAAAAGATGCAATTGCAGATGTCCTCGAAATTTTACGCGAACGCGATTTCTATCGCCCGGCGCACGAGTTAATTTACGATGCAATTCTCGATCTCTATGGTCGTGGCGAACCAGCGGACGCGGTCACAGTTTCTGCTGAGCTCACAAAGCGCGGCGACATCGCACGCGCAGGCGGCGCACCTTACCTACACACTTTAATTTCATCTGTTCCAACTGCAGCAAATGCAAGTTACTACGCAAAGATTGTTCGCGAACACGCGATTATGCGCCGCCTTGTTGAGGCCGGCACCAAGATTGTGCAACTTGGTTACAACGTCGAAGGTGAAGTAGATGATGCTGTTGATCAAGCGCAAGCCGAAGTCTATGCAGTTACCGAACGCCGTACCTCTGAAGACTATGTTCAGTTAGCAACGTTATTGCCTGAAGCGCTCGATGAGATCGAAGCGATTCAAAAGGGAACAGGCATCGAAGGCGTTAAGACTGGCTTCCGCGACTTAGATTTACTGACACACGGTCTGCACCCAGGAAACATGATTATCTTGGCAGCGCGTCCCGCGGTTGGTAAATCAACTCTCGGACTTGATATCGCACGACATGCATCAATTCACGATGGCAAAACTTCAGTTATCTTCTCGCTCGAAATGTCGCGCTCTGAAATCACGATGCGTATGTTGTCTGCCGAAGCGCGCGTTGGTTTAAATAATATTCGCGCCGGTCAATTAAGCGATGAAGAATGGTCGAAACTTGCGCGCCGAATGGGCGAAATTTCAGCGGCACCTTTATTTATCGATGACTCTCCAAACCTTTCAATGATGGAGATCCGCGCTAAAGCCCGCCGTTTAAAGCAGCGCCATGACCTCAAGTTAATTGTCATCGACTACTTGCAGTTGATGACTAGCGGCAAGCGCGTTGAGAACCGTCAGCAAGAAGTATCTGAATTCTCTCGCCACTTAAAACTTATGGCGAAAGAGTTAAATGTTCCAGTTATCGCGATCTCACAGCTCAACCGTTCACCAGAACAACGCTCAGATAAGAAGCCGATGCTTTCAGACCTGCGCGAATCAGGTTCTATCGAACAAGATGCTGACGTCGTTATATTGCTCCACCGCGATGATATGTATGACTCACAGAACCGATCAGGTGAAGCAGACTTAATCGTTGCTAAGCACCGTAACGGTCAGACCAAGACGATCACAGTTGCTGCACAACTTCACTTTGCACGCTTTGCAGATATGGCGCCAAGTGCTGGAGCCGGTCGCGACTTCACTGCGCCGCAAGAACCACAAGATGGCGCTTGGAACGAATAAAGTTATTTAGCGTTTGTCTTGGCACGATCGGCTATATAGATACCGATTAATACAATAAATCCACCAAATAATTGAATCGCTGTCCATGATTGCGATAACCAGATCCAAGCAAATACTCCTGCGATTACCGGTTCAAGCATTCCGATAACGCTAGATGTCGATGCGCTTAACCTGCGAATACCACCAACCACAAATAGATATGGAACCAAGGTTCCGAAAATAATTATGTAGGCGATCAATAACCAACCTGGTGCGCTGAAATCAGAGAACCGGCCCTGCAAATTAATCTCAGTTGTGAAAATCGCTGTAGGAAAATTCCAGATCGGCAGCACTAGAGACCAGAAAAACCCTGCGACTCCCATGCCCCAAACGACCATCGCTTGCGCTGACCGCTTTGTACCTTGTGATTGACTCATTAAGAAGTAAACAGCCAAAGCTAAAGCTGCGCCAAGTGCGCCCAAAGTTCCTAACAAATCAAAGACAAAACCTTGCCAGGCTTTTGCAACCAAGATCAAACCAAGTAAGGAGAGCGCAATCGCTACCCACATATCTTTAGCAACTACTGATTTACGAACAAATTTGATCCAGAGAACAATCCAAATTGGCGCAGTAAATTCAATGATCAGCACCAAGCTCAGTGGAACACCACGTGAGATTCCGATGAAGTATCCGAGCTGCACCATCGCGTAACCAAATACCCCATAGAAAATGAGAGTCGGAATTTCACGACGTTCGGCCTTTAGGGAATTTCGATCCTGAATAAAGGTAATAAGAAAGAGAAGGAAGAAGGTCCCGAGCGCGCGCACTTGGGCCAGGCGGAAGGTAGTCATATGGTCAAGGACCAAGGTGACGATTACTCCGTTAAGAGAAAAGAAGATCGCACCTATGACTAGGTATAACTCGCCCCGATGCTTATTTAGCATTGGGTGAGCCTATCTCAACTTAGTTATACGCCTAATTAGCAAAAATTATTTAGAAGGCGTTTTCGGAGATATCCATGATCGAATTATCGGTGGCTTCAACTATCTTACGATCAGCGGTGATATGTGGCAGATAATTAGTCACAAAGAACTTCGCTGATGCGATCTTGCCGGTGTAGAAATCGGCATCTTTTGCAGATGCGCTTGGCAAACGCTCAGCAGCGATATCTGCTTGGCGTAGCAATAACCACGATGTGATGATGTCACCGACTGCCATCAATACGCGCGATGTATTTAAACCAACTTTGTAAATCTCTGGCGCTAATTCTTGTGATGCCATGGCATGTCCAACAAGAACGCCAACCATGCCATTTAGATCACCGAGAGCTTTAAGAAGCGCTTGTTTCTCATCTTGATGTGCGCCGCCTGCTTCGGCGAAAGTTTGAATCTCTTTTCCGAGAAGGCCAAGTGCTTTTCCGCCATCTTTAACAACTTTACGGAAGAAGAAATCAAGGCCTTGGATCGCGGTTGTGCCCTCATACAAAGTATCGATCTTGGCATCTCGAACATATTGTTCAAGCGGCCAATCTTGGGTAAAGCCTGCACCACCAAATGTTTGCAGAGATTCGGTACCAAGAAGTGTCCAAGATTTTTCAGAGCCGTAACCCTTAACAACTGGCAGCAAGAGATCGTTAAGCGCTTCCATTGTTTTAACTTTTGCCTCATCTCCAGCTGCGCGAGCGAGTTCAATTTCATCCTGAATAGTTGCGGTGTAAAGCACTAGTGCGCGCATACCTTCGGAGTATGACTTCTGCACCATCAGTGAACGACGTACATCTGGGTGATGAATAATCGTTACGCGTGGGCTCGCCTTATCGTTCATAACCTTCATATCGCCGCCTTGTACGCGGGTTTTCGCATAGCTAAGCGCTTGCTGATATCCAGCAGATAAAGTTGCAATTGCCTTTGTACCAACCATCATGCGCGCAAATTCAATAACCTTAAACATCTGTGCGATACCTTCGTGGACTTCACCTAACAAATAACCAACGGCAGGCTCTTTCTCACCAAGATTTACTTCACAAGTTGCAGAAACGTTTAGTCCCATCTTGTTTTCAAGTGAGGTAACAAAAACGCCGTTGCGCTTTCCGAGATCACCGGTCTTTAGATCAAACATAAATTTAGGAATTAAGAAAAGTGACAACCCCTTAGTTCCTGGACCGCCACCTTCGCGACGAGCAAGAACGAAGTGCATTACGTTCTCGTAGAAGTCTGCATCACCTGATGTGATGTAGCGCTTGGAGCCAGTGATATGCCAAGTTCCGTCTGCTTGTTGCACAGCCTTGGTGCGACCTGCGCCAACATCTGAACCAGCATCTGGTTCTGTTAACTGCATCGTTGCGCCCCAGTGGCGATCAACCATTAACTTCGCCATCTGCTTCTGATCTTGCGTACCCAACACATATGCAACTTGGGCAAAGGCATAACCAGATGCGTAGATATGAATTGCAGGGTTTGAACCTAAAACCATTTCGGCAATCGCCCAACGAACTGCTGCGGGAACTTTTGTTCCGCCTAAATCAACTGGCGCATCAAGTCGCCACCATTCGCCATCGATATAAGCTTTGTAAGATTTTTTAAAGCTTTCCGGAAGAGTGACATTTCCGGTTTCTTTATTGAGAATTGCACCTACGCGATCGCCTTCAACGAAAGATTCGGCGAGATCGTTCTCAGTTAAACGCTTCATCTCCTCCAACATCCCCATCGCAGTTTCGCGATCGAGTTCGCTAAAGATGGAAGTTCCCAGCACTTTCTCGGTTTGGAAGAGGTCAAAGAGGCAGAATTCGATATCGCGCAGGTTGGCGTTGTAATGGCTCATGGGCAAATAATGCTACCCACCAGTAACTTACGCAAGCCCTAACTAAGCGTTTCTACCGCGGTCATATAGGCTCACGCCGTGCTTCTAAGTGATCGCGATATCCGCTCTGAAATCAACGCCGGCCGCGTCGCCGTCGAACCATTCGCTGAGGCGATGATCCAACCTTCATCGGTTGATGTTCGCCTCGATAAATTCTTCCGCGTCTTTGAAAACCATAAGTACTCAGTTATCGATCCATCGATCGAACAAGCCGAGCTAACTCGCGAAGTCGTTGCCGAAGGTGGCGAAGCCTTTATCTTGCACCCAGGCGAATTCGTTCTCGCCAGCACCTACGAAGTAATCACCTTGCCTGATGACATTGCAGGTCGCCTCGAAGGAAAATCTTCACTTGGCCGCCTTGGTTTGCTTACACATTCAACTGCCGGCTTTATCGATCCGGGATTTTCTGGACACATCACGCTTGAACTCTCCAACGTGGCAAATCTGCCGGTAAAGCTATTCCCAGGAATGAAGATCGGCCAGCTCTGTCTGATCAAACTCTCATCTCCTGCTGAGCATCCATACGGCAGCGAGAAATACGGCTCGAGATATCAGGGCCAGCGTGGACCAACCGCTAGCCGCTCCTTTATGAACTTTCATCAGAGCAAGATCAATTAATCCACAATAAACTAGTAAAGGGAATACAACCTTTACCTAAGGGGTTTAATCAACTATGGAAATCATAATTGCGCTCGCCGTTGTTGGCTTACTAGCTCTCTTCTTTATCGCTCAATACAACCGACTCATCCGCTTAAATATCAGCGTTGATGAATCATTTGCTCAGATCGAAGTTCAGTTAAAGCGCCGCTCTGACTTAATTCCAAATTTAGTTGAAACCGTTAAAGGTTATGCCGCACACGAACAAGGCACTTTTGATGCCGTTGTCACAGCGCGCGCAAAGGCGACCACTGCTTCAGGTGTTGCTGATGTTGCAGCCGCTGACGGTATGTTGACGCAAGCGCTCCGCGGTTTGCTCGCAGTTGCTGAGGCTTACCCAGATCTCAAAGCTTCATCAAACTTCTTATCTCTACAAGAGGAACTTTCAACTACTGAAAATAAAGTTGCCTTCTCACGTCAGTTCTACAACGATAATGTTCGTAACCTCAACACCGCAGTAAAAACCATCCCTACCAACTTTTTCGCAGGTTTTGCCAAGGTTACAGAGCGCGAATTTTATGAAGTTACAGATCCACAAGATCGCAACGTTCCAAAGGTAACTTTCTAACAAGCAATGGCAATAAATGATTTTCGCGCCCAGCAGAGCGCAAATAAAGGAAAGACCTATTTCCTTCTTGCCTCAATGGGTTTGCTCACCGGACTTGTTGCATATGCCGCGCTAACTTACTTCGGCGCTGGCACATCAACTTTCATGGTGCCACTTGCAGTTGGTATTTCACTGATTGGCGTCTGGGGCTCTTATTACGGCTCAGATAAATTAGTTTTAAAGATGACTGGCGCAAAGTTAATTCAGCGCGAAGATAACCCCGAACTCTTTAACGTAATTGAAGAAGTTGTAATAGCAAGTGGACTACCAATGCCACAGGTTGCAATCGTGGTCGACACTGCGCCAAATGCATTTGCAACAGGGCGCGATCCCGATCACGCACTTATTGCCTTTACTACGCGCATTCTCGAAGTTATGGATCGTGACGAGCTGCAAGGAGTTATCGCTCACGAGATGGCGCACGTTGCCAATCGCGATACTTTAGTTTCAGCAGTTGCTGCAACAACTGCAGGTGCAATTGCAATTTTGAGCGATTTCCTAATGCGCATGATGTGGTTTGGTGGCGGCCGTCGCGATCGCGATAGCAACGCAAACCCAGTACTTCTTATCGTTTCACTCTTCGTTTTAATCCTGGCGCCAATTGCGGCAACGCTACTTAAGAGCGCAATTTCACGCCGCCGTGAATCACTCGCTGATGCCACTGCAGTTTCATTTACTCGCAACCCCGCTGGTCTTCGCAAAGCACTTGAAGTGCTTGCGGCAGATTCAACGGTCGTGCATCAAAAATCAAATGCGGTTGCTCATATCTGGATTGAATCACCGCTAGATGGCAAGGCAGTTTCCAAGATGTTCTCTACCCACCCACCAATCGAAGAGCGCATCGCAACTCTTCGCGCGATGGAGTCTTTAGGAAACTAGCTACCTAAAGGGAAGAAGAGGGTAAATACAGCGCCTTTTCCTTCTTCGGATTCAACGCTTACTTGACCTGCATGGGCGCGCATAACCGCATCAACAATGGAAAGTCCTAAACCGGTTCCTTCACCATCTGTGCGAACGCGTGATGCATCGGCGCGATAGAAGCGTTCAAAGATTCGCTCTTGATCACTCTTTGATAAGCCTGGTCCATTATCTGCAATACGGATACGAACGCCATCGGTATCTTGCTTGACCGAGACATCGATAATTGTTCCAGCAGGTGTGTGAGTACGCGCATTTGCAAGTAAGTTAGCGACCACTTGATGGATACGATCGTTATCGCCAAGGGCGTAAATCTCTTCGCCTTGCCCAACAAAGTTAACAGTGTGATTTGGTCCTGCGGCACGAGCTGAGGCAACAGCATCAGAGACAATTTTCGTTAGATTTACTGGTTCGGATTTCATCTCGCGTGATTGATCAAGGCGTGCCAAGAGAAGCAGATCTTCAACAAGTGAACCCATTCGCTTTGATTCGTTTTCGATACGACCGATTAGCTCTTTCGTCTTCTCTTCACCAGTAACTGCTCCTTGGCGGTGTAGTTCAGCAAAGCCGCGGATAGCGGTAATTGGCGTACGAAGTTCGTGTGATGCATCGGCAACGAAACGACGTAACTTTCGTTCGCTTTCTAGTCTCACAGCGAAGGATTCTTCAATGCGACCCAACATCGTATTCAGCGTACTTACCAAGCGACCGACTTCGGTATTTGGTTTTACATCCGGCAAACGCGCTGTGAGATCGCCTTCAGCGATACGTTCGGCAGTCTCCTCAACATTTGCAAGCGGTCTTAGCCCAACGGTTATTACTTTTCGTGAGGCAAGTGCGATGAAAAAGATCATCACTAGCCCAATAAGAATAAATAACCCTTGCAAACGAGCCAAGATGCGATCGATATCTTCAAATGAATGTGCGACAACTACGCGTCCAAAACCAGATGGAAGAGTTCGGGAGAGAACCCGAAAATCATGTTCGTCAGTTTCGATCGTAAATGGGCGATCCCCATATTTTGCGGTCTTTTCTGGAGTAATTGCACTCAAATAACTAGTGATCTCAGTGGCATTTAAATCTCCACCAATTTGGCCTAGAACAATTCCTGCTGGCCCAATTAACGTTACTGAAGTCGCAGTTGGAATGCTGCGCAGTGGGCGCACCTGCATTGTGCGAGCTTCGTTGTCGCTGAAATCATCGTCATCAGATTCAATTCCGGCACGTTCAAGTCGTGGAATGGATCCACCAGCGACACTTAAAAGTTCGTTATCGACTTCTTGAGTTAAGTAAGTTCGAAGAAGCGTTTGTGCGGCGATATCAGATGCCACAACACCTAGCGTTGAGAGCAGAACCACACCTAAGGTCAGGCGGTTGAGCAGACTCCAACTAGAAAGCGATGGCATTCCTCATTCTACTTCGCGGCAGGCAAGCGCAGGCGGTAACCAACGCCGCGAACAGTATGAATAAGTGGTGGATCGAAGACATCGATCTTCTTGCGCAAGTAAGAGATATAAGTTTCGACGATTCCAGCATCACCGCGGAAATCGTATTGCCATACATGATCAAGGATTTGAGATTTAGAGACAACGCGATCAGCGTTAATCAAGAGATAGCGAAGGAGTTGAAATTCAGTCGGTGACATCTCAAGTAAAACCCCACCGCGGCGAACCTCGTGAGTTGCCTCATTTAGTTCTAGATCAGCAAAACGAATTTTTTCATCATCAGTATTTATCTCAGCAACACCGATTCGACGCAAAAGCGCACGCAGACGCGCGACAAGTTCTTCCAGGCTAAATGGTTTGGTCATGTAATCATCGCCGCCGATTGTTAACCCAGCGACTTTATCTTCCATGCCATCTTTTGCGGTTAAGAAGAGCACTCCAATATTTAAACCTTCGCTGCGTAATTGGCGACAGACTTCAAAACCATCTGAATCTGGAAGCATCACATCGAGTACGACTGCTTGGGGTTTAAATTCTTCAGCAACTGTTAACGCTTCAGAGCCGGTAGCAGCGGTGCGCACATCAAAACCGACGAAGCGCAGGCTTGTTGAGATTAGATCGCTGATACTGGATTCATCATCAACGACGAGAATTCGGTAATTGGTGTTATCAGAGCTCTTAGGCATGGTTCGAGAATGCTCTCATGGCCTGAGAAAAGGCTGAGAAAAGGTGTAAAAAAGAGGGTTATTCGCTTAACGCTAGCTAGTTAGGCGATGACTATCGCCATTTAGTTGCGAGGCTGAATCCAACCCCAATAAAGCTAAAGCCGATAATCATGTTCCAAGCGCCGATACCCGGAATTGGGTAGGTGGTCTGGCTTACGTAGAAGATGACGATCCAGAAGAGGCCAATTAGGAAGTTTGCGACCATAACTGGTGCAAGCCAGCTTGGGCTCTCCAGCGGAGCATGCGGCTCAGCATCGAAGATCTGCTCTTCGTGAGCGTGCTTTTCTTGAACCTTCTTACGCAATTTCGACTTTGGCATAGGTCTAAGGCTACAGGGAAAACCTGATCCTGAAAACAACAAATCTGGAAACAGCCCGCCCGCCAACCCTGCAAGAATTGCCCCATGTCCCGCATCCTCGTCATCGATAACTACGACTCGTTCGTATTTAACTTGGTGCAATATCTTGGCCAACTTGGAGCCGAATGCACCGTTAAGCGAAATGACGAAGTCAGTGTTGAGGAAGCCGGCGAATATGACGGTGTACTTATCTCGCCAGGGCCGGGAACTCCAGAAGACGCGGGCATTAGCATCGCGATGATTAAATACTGTGCAGATAAAAATATTCCGCTCTTTGGCGTTTGCTTAGGACACCAAGCAATCGGCGTTGCCTTTGGCGCAACAGTTTCGCGCGCACCCGAGTTACTGCACGGAAAAACATCACAAGTGCTGCACGAAGGAAAAGGCGTCTTAACAAGCCTTCCATCACCATTTATTGCAACTCGTTACCACTCACTAGCAGTAGAACGTGACACAGTAAGCAGTGAATTAGAGATTACTGGTGCAACAGAATCTGGCGTTGTTATGTCGATGCGTCATAAGACTTTGCCAATTGAAGGCGTTCAGTTCCACCCCGAATCAGTGCTGACTGAACATGGACATTTAATGCTCGCTAATTGGTTAACACAATGCGGAGACATCGACGCGCTCGCAAAATCTGTGGGGTTATCTCCAGTTGTTGGTAAGGGCGCTTAAATTACGGGGCTTTATTAATTGTAATTGTGACTGGCTTACCAATAGTTTGCGTTGTGCCAGCATCAGGTGCTTGGCGGATGACTACACCGACTGCTTGCGCCGCATCGTAATCGTTAAACTCGCGAACTAAGAAGCCAGCTTGAATCAAAAGTGTTTTCGCTTGAATCGCTTCAACGCCAATCAAATTAGGAACTTCAATTTCACCGCTAGCAATAGTTAGAACAACGCCAGAGCCTGCGGTAATTGTTGATCCCGGTTCGGGAAGCACACTTAATACAGTTCCTTGCGCCTCATCTGATGGCGCTGCCTCTGTTCTCGAAATTACCAAACCTGCCGCAGCAAGTGAAGTCCGCGCATCAATCAAAGACATTCCAACTAAATCATCGGGAACTATCGCATCACCTGGACCATCAGAGATAGTTAGCGTTACCGCAGAACCCTTTGTTGCTTGGCTAGTTGCAAGTGGAATTTGGCTGGCAACTCGATCTTTAGGAATCCGTGGATCAGGCGCACGCTGCACCGTTACGGTGTAATCACCTAGCAGCGCCCTCGCTTGATCTTCGGTGAGGCCAACTACGTTAGGGATTTCATTGCCTAGCGATGGAGTTGAACCGCCGTTTAGTGAAAGACCTACAACGGCAAGAACGCCAACTAGCAAGAGAGATATTCCAGAAATAATTGCGGTGCGACGAGAGACCATTGGCCCGCGCGCAACTTTCGTTGAAATGCTTTCACCAGCGCGAATTTTATTTAAATCTTCCAGCATCGCGCGCGCAGAAACATAACGATCTTCTGGTTTCTTAGATAAAGCCACTTCCAACATTACTTCAACGCTTTCGGGAAGATCAGGTTGAAGTTGGCGAGCTGGAGTTAAATGGCCAGAAACATGTTGGTAGGCGATTGAAACTGGAGTCTCACCGGTAAATGGGGGACGACCAGTTAGTAATTCGTATAACAAGCAACCAGTTGAGTAAATATCTGTCGGAGTATCTGCAACTTCACCAAGTGCTTGTTCCGGAGATAAGTACTGCGCAGTTCCGACAACGTTCCAGGTACTCGTTAACGTTGCACCAAGATCATCCATCGCACGCGCGATTCCGAAATCCATCACCTTTACATCGCCACCGTCGGTAATCATCACGTTTGCAGGTTTGATATCGCGGTGAACGATCCCACGTTGATGTGAGTAATCAACCGCTTCTAAAATTCCAGCGCCGATTTCAAGTGCGCGATCAAGCGGCAAACGCTCGCCACCATGAATTAATTCGCGCAAGGTGTGCCCTGAAACTAACTCCATAACAATGTATGGCGCAGGCTCTTCACCTGAGTCATAGACAGCAACAACACCCGGGTGGTTTAAACCAGCAGCAGCTTTCGCTTCTTTACGAAAGCGCGAAACGAAGGTTGGATCTTTCGCGAGATCACTACGCAGAATTTTTACGGCAACTTCGCGAGATAAACGTTGATCTTTTGCAATATAAACATCAGCCATTCCACCGGTGCCGATCATCTCACCCAGTTGATAACGGCCGCCCAAAATTTTATTCATCATGGTTTTGCCGCTCCTAACTTTTCTACTTGGGTGGAACTTTCTTCGACAATATCAGCGATTACTATCGTGACGTTATCTGGTGCACCATTTATATAAGTCGCATCGATCAAGGCATCGACTGCATCAGCGGCGCCCTTGCCTTTAATAAGAGTTTTTATCTCTTTCTCAGTCAGTACGCCACTTAAGCCATCGCTGCACAATATGTAGCGATCCTGAACTTTTCCTTCGAAAACATGAAGTGATGGCTCAAGATTTCCCTCACCCATCAGCGCCTGGGTCAACATAGATCGCTGCGGATGCACCAGCGCCTCTGATTCAGAGATAACGCCTTTATCCAATAACTCTTGCAGAACTGTGTGGTCGGCGCTGAGCTGCTCGATGGTATTTCCACGCAGGCGATAAGCGCGCGAATCTCCGATATGTAGCAGCGAAATTTCACTTCCGTTAATAAATAAAGAGGTGAGCGTTGTTCCCATTCCGGCAAGGGCTGGTTCATCGTTTGCAACTGCGCGAATCTGCGCATCGATAGTGTGTAGGGAATTTAAATAAAGATCGCTCGCTGAATCAATATCCATGTTTTCTGCAGTAAAAGTTGGTGCAATTTCAGAGAGAGTATTAATCGCGACCGTTGATGCAACTTCACCACCTGCGTGTCCGCCCATGCCATCGGCGACTGCGATTACTTGCGATCCAATAAGTGCAGAGTCCTCGTTACCGTTGCGCACCAAACCCAGCGCCGAACGCGCAGCGCATTGGAAGTACAAGGCCTTCATGGCGGTAAGCCTACCCAAGCCCATTGGAACTCGGGTATTGATGTTAATCTCAAACTATGAAGATCTACGCTCATCGCGGGGCATCTCATGACTTTCCTGAGATGACCATGGTCGCCTATGAAAACGCAGTCAAGCAGGGCGCCGATGGTTTTGAATGCGACCTGCGGCTAACAAAAGATGGGGTTGCTGTTCTCTGGCACGACGCAGATTTAAAGCGTCGCGCAAATAACGACGCCGTAGTTCACGAATCAACTTATACGCAGTTAGCAGCGATCTATCCGCAGATTGTTACCCTCGATCAATTTATAGATTTTGGAATTACTGAGAAGAAATCTCTATTGCTGGAAACTAAACATCCAGTTCCTTCACGCACTGAAATTGAAAACCATGTGGTTCAGAAATTGCACAAAGAGGCCAAGCGAATTGAAAAAGCGGGCATTGATATAACGGTTATGTCTTTCTCTTGGTTTGCAGTTGAGCGCGTTAAACAACTTGATAAATCGATTGCGCTGACTTATTTGATTCGCGAAACAACTCCGCGCCTATCCGTCAGATATACATCAGCACATTCAATTGGGCCCGGCATTGCACAATTGCGCAAGAAGCCGGCGCTAGCGCAGCAGATTAAATCAGCAGGCAAGAAGTTAAATGTATGGACCGTCGATGAACCATCCGACATCATCTTGTGTCGCCATCTCGGCGTCGATAATTTGATTACCAACCGCCCGGCCTTTGCTCGTGAGGTACTTGCCGCTAATTAATTGCCGGAAATGAACGGCTATGGAGCAGGTATCCTTAGCAAGTGAGCGCCGCAGATAGCCATAGATTCGCCTATTTAGGACCAGTGGGTACCTTCACTGAGGCTGCGCTAAATAAGATCACTTGCGACACCGATGTAAAAATTCCTTACGCAAATGTCACTGCCGCCCTTAACGCAGTTCGCACCGGCGAAGCGGATTACGCACTTGTGCCAATTGAAAATTCTGTTGAAGGCGTTGTTGCACGCACTCTTGATGAACTCGCGACAGGCGACCCCCTAACTATTTCTGGCGAAGTTACCTTGCCGGTCACCTTTGCGCTTATGACTAAGCCAGGTGCAACAGAGATTAAAAGAATTGGCACCCATCCACACGCTGAGTCACAGTGCCGAAGCTACATCGCTAAAAATTATCCGCATGCAGAAGTTGTTCCAACAAATTCCACATCTGCTGCCGCCGAGTTAGTAAGTAAAGGCGAGCTCGATGCAGCGATCGCATCAAGTGCTGCAGCAGAACACTTTGGACTTGAAATTCGCGCTGAAAACATTGGCGATAACAATGGAGCGGTCACTCGCTTTATCGCCGCCCAAAAACCCGGATGGATCCCCGAGCCAACTGGCGATGACCGGACCTCAATGGCGATCTTTATCGATATCGATCATGCTGGAGCGCTCCTTGAGATCCTGCAGGTTTTTGCCAAGCGCAACGTCAACTTAACTTTTATTCAAAGTCGCCCCACTGGTCGCGAACTTGGTCACTACCATTTCATTATTGATGTCGAAGGACATATCAACGATGAGGCAGTCGGTGGCAGCGTGGCCGAACTCCGCGAGATATGCGATGACATCAGATTCTTAGGTTCTTACCCACGAGAGGTGCGTTAAAGCATGATCGATATCAAACTCCTTCGCGAGAATCCAGATCTAGTTCGCGCGTCACAAAAAGGTCGCGGCGAAGATGCCACTATCGTCGATCAAGTTCTTGCTATCGATGATGTGCGTCGCGCAGCGATTACCGAATTCGAAACTTTGCGCGCTGAACAGAACACTCTTTCCAAGTCTGTAGGCGCTGCAAAAGGCGATGAAAAGGCTGCTCTATTGGAGAATGCAAAAGCGCTGGCAGATAAAGTAAAAGCCGCTGATGCCAAGCGCGCCGAAATCGAAGCAAAAGCAAACGCTCTTGTCATGCAACTTTCAAACTTACTGGATCCCGAAGCCCCAATCGGTGGCGAAGCAGATTTCGTAACCATTGAACACGTCGGCACGCCACGTGATTTCGCTAAAGATGGCTTTGAAGCAAAAGATCATGTTGAACTTGGAAAGCTTCTTGGCGCGATCGATACCGAACGCGGTGCAAAAGTTTCTGGATCTCGTTCATATTATTTAACTGGCGTCGGAGCGATGCTGGAATTCGCACTTGTTAACTATGCAATTCAAAGCGCGCTAAAGGCTGGATTTACTCCAGTTATTCCACCGGTGCTTGTTAAGCCTGCTGCGATGGAAGGCACTGGTTTTCTTGGTCAAGCAGCCGAAAATGTTTATCACCTTGAAAAAGATGACGCTTACTTAGTCGGCACAAGCGAAGTTCCGCTTGCTGCATTCCATATGGATGAAGTGCTACCTGCGGATAAATTGCCGATGCGTTATGCCGGATATTCAACTTGTTTCCGCCGTGAAGCAGGTACTTACGGAAAAGATACTCGCGGCATTATCCGCGTACACCAATTCGATAAAGTTGAAATGTTCTCTTTCTGTAAACCAGAAGAAGCCAAGGAAGAACATAAGCGTTTACTGCAATGGGAGAAAGATTTCCTAAATGCGATGGAGATCCCCTTCCGCGTTATTGATGTCGCATCGGGCGACCTTGGTTCTAGTGCAACGCGTAAATTTGATATCGAAGCCTGGATCCCTACGCAGAAGGCATATCGCGAAGTTACAAGTACTTCTAACTGCACCGAATTCCAAGCCCGCCGCTTAAATATTCGCTATAAAGATGCTGATGGAACAAGGGCTGTCGCAACCTTAAATGGCACCTTAGTTGCGATTCCACGCATGATCGTTGCGATACTTGAGAACCACCAAAATGAAGATGGCACTGTAAATGTGCCTGCTGCGCTGCAACCATTCCTTGGTACCAAGCGATTTGAGCTTGTGTGAGCGATCGTCGCCCAAAGTTAATTGCAACAGATTTAGATGGAACGATCGTTCCTCACGATGAAGCGATTTCACACCGCACAATCGCCGCATTTACTAAGGCGCGCGATCTCGGCGTAGAAATTTTCTTTGTCACCGGCCGTCCACCGCGCTGGATGGGCGATGTGCGAGAAGCTTTTGATTTCGGTTCTGCAATTTGTTGCAACGGTGGACTTCTCTACGATCTCCACAACGATAAAGTTTTAGAGCAGTGGATGATTCAGCCAACTGAACTACAAAAGGCAGTTGATATCTTGCGCGTGACTATTCCTAATGTTTCATTTGCCGTTGAATCAAATGATCACTTCCATCGCGAGAAGGCGTACATCCCGCGTTGGGATATTGGCATGGATGATGTCGGTGTCGACACAATTGACACTGTTACAAATCGTCCGGCGCTTAAATTGTTAGCTCGCCTTTCACAGCAAGAAATTTCGGCAGATGAGATGTTGGCTTTAGCAACACCTGTTCTGCAAGGCGTCGTAAACGTTACACATTCGGCAAATAACGATTCACTTCTGGAAATTTCAGCACTTGGTGTTTCCAAAGGTGAAACGCTTGCGATGATGGCAGCGCGAATCGGAATTACCGCCGAAGATTGCGTTGCCTTTGGTGATAATCCAAATGACTTTTCTATGTTGCAATGGGCCGGACGCTCTTACGCAATGATCGACGGGCATCATGCGGGCCCTGCAAATGCCAAAGATGTGGCACCGCCTCATAACCAAGATGGCGTAGCCATCGTTATCGAAAAACTCCTCGAACTTCCCAAGTAGGAAAGTCTTCACGCTCTTTTTCGCCGATTTTTAATGGCTGAGAACTTCGGGTAATCTCTCCCACGGAGGGCTCGCATAGCGGCCGAGTGCACCGGTCTTGAAAACCGGCAAACGAAAGTTTCGTGGGTTCAAATCCCACGCCCTCCGCCACTTTTTCTCCACCTTTCTTCACACATTTAAAACGGCACCCCTTCAGGGGATCGACCTGTGGCTGACTTCATAGCCGCGATGCGGGCAACCATCTAGCGAGTTTTGCCTTAGAAGCGGACACTTCTCCTTAAGCAAGAACAATCCTTCCAAGGGTTAAAGGGTTAAAGGGTTAAAAAAAGGGGTAGAAATGTCGGGAGTATTTTCTCCAACGCGCGCCAAGATTAAAGAGCGCACGCTTCGCACAGATAAGTGGTGGTTGCAACCAGCAATTACCTTCGGAGTTCTAATGAGCTTCATTGTCTATGCAACGTTCCGTGCATTCGAAGGTGCGAACTACTACAAAGATCACCTGATCTCTCCTTTCTATTCCCCATGTCTTTCTGAAGCCTGCGTACCTGAAGCAACGCTCTTTGGTTGGACTCCAGTTAGCGCAGAAATTTTTAACTTTGCACTTTCACCAGCGTTAATTATTTTGATATTCCCACTTGGCTTCCGCATGACTTGCTACTACTACCGCAAGGCTTACTACCGCGCATTCTGGTTATCACCACCTGCATGTGCAGTTGCCGAACCACACAGCAAATACACAGGCGAAACTCGCGCACCACTTATCTTGCAGAACGCACACCGTTGGTTCTTCTACGCAGGTTTGGTATTTAACGTAATCCTTACGTACGACGCAGTAATTTCATTTAAGAACCCAGCAGGTGAATGGGGACATATGAGCGTTGGTTCAATCGTTCTTACCTTGAGCGCAGCGATGCTCTGGATGTATTCATTGTCATGCCACACCTGTCGCCACACAATTGGCGGTCGTTTAAAGCACTTCTCTAAACATCCAGTTCGTTACAAGCTCTGGAGTTGGGTATCTGTTCTTAATCATTCACATCAGCAATATGCCTGGTATTCACTTGCCGCTGTTGCCTTTGCCGATATCTATGTCCGCCAAGTTGCAACTGGCGCCTGGACCAACTTCTACTTCTTCTAAGGGATGCCGACTGATATGACAAACGCTCTAGAACGTCACAAATACGATGTCTTGGTAATTGGTGCAGGCGGTGCTGGTCTACGTGCAGCAGTTGAAGCTCGCGAATCAGGTCTGCGCGTAGCAATCATCTGTAAATCACTATTCGGCAAGGCCCACACCGTTATGGCTGAAGGTGGCGCTGCGGCCTCAATGGGTAACGCGAATTCAAACGATAACTGGCAGGTTCACTTCCGCGACACAATGCGCGGTGGAAAGTTCCTTAACCATTTCCGCATGGCAGAGCTTCATGCCAAAGAATCTCCAGATCGCATCTGGGAACTGGAAATGTGGGGCGCGCTCTTTGATCGCACCAAAGAAGGAAAGATCAGCCAACGTAACTTCGGTGGACACGAATATCCACGCCTTGCACACGTTGGTGACCGCACCGGCCTAGAACTTATTCGCACAATGCAACAGAAGATCGTTGCCCTGCAACAAGCAGATAAGCGCGATCACGGCGATTACGAATCACATATTAAGGTTTTTGCAGAACTTACAATCACTGAAATTCTGAAAGAGAACGGAAAGATTGCTGGCGCATATGGTTACTGGCGCGAATCAGGATCTGAAGTTCTATTCGAAGCACCGGCAGTAATTATTGCAACAGGCGGCGTCGGAAAGACTTTCAAGATCACTTCTAACTCTTGGGAAGGCACTGGCGATGGCCATGCACTTGCCCTAAAGGCCGGCGCAAACTTGGTTGATATGGAGTTCTTGCAATTCCACCCAACCGGAATGGTTTGGCCACCATCTGTTCGCGGAATTCTTGTTACCGAATCAGTTCGTGGTGAAGGTGGAATCCTTACCAACAATAAGGGTGAGCGTTTTATGTTTAAGTACATCCCAGATGTATTTAAAGATAAGTATGCAGATAATGAAGAAGAAGCCGATCGTTGGTATGTCGATCAAGACAATAACCGCCGCCCACCAGAGCTATTGCCTCGCGATGAAGTTGCGCGCGCAATTAACTCTGAAGTTAAAGCAGGGCGCGGCACCGAACACGGCGGCGTATTCCTAGATGTTTCAAAGCGTTTATCTGCTGAAGTAATTAAGAAGCGTCTGCCATCTATGTGGCACCAGTTCTACGAACTAGCTGGCGTGGACATTACAAAAGAGGCGATGGAAGTCGGCCCTACCTGTCACTACGTAATGGGTGGCGTGGAAGTTGAGCCAGATACTGCAGCAGCAGTTGGCGTTCCAGGGCTCTATGCCGCAGGCGAAGTTGCCGGCGGTATGCACGGTTCAAACCGTCTCGGCGGTAATTCACTTTCAGATCTTCTCGTCTTTGGTCGTCGCGCCGGAATGGGAGCAGCTGCCTACGTTAAGCAGACAACTGCTGCACCTGTATCTGATGCAACTGTTGCAGCTGCAGCAGCTCGTATCGAAGCGCCATTTGCTCGTAGCGGTGGAGAGAATTCATATTCACTCCACGCAGAGTTGCAAGAAGTCACACATAACTTGGTTGGAATTATCCGTACTGGCGCTGAACTAAAGGATGCGATCGAGAAGATTGCAGAGATTAGAAAGCGCAGCGCAAATGTGGCAGTTGCTGGTGGACGTAAGTTCAACCCAGGATTCCACTTGGCCTTCGACCTCGACAATATGTTGTTAGTTGCCGAGAGCACCGCCAAGTCTGCAATTAGCCGCGAAGAATCTCGCGGTGGTCACACACGTGATGACTTCCCAGGGATGGATTCAGCTTGGCGTCAGCACAACCACATCTCATCATTTGATGGCACACAAGTAACGGTTCGCAAACAGGAACTGCCATTTATGCCAAAGGAGCTCTTCGACCTCTTTGAAGTCGATGAACTTAAGAAGTACATGACACCGGAAGAAATTGCGAAAGGCGGTTCCAACTAATGGCGCGCAAAATAAATCTTCGCATCTGGCGAGGAGACTCAACTAACGGTGGACTTCAAGATGTTCAGGTTGAAGCCAACGAAGGCGAAGTAGTCCTCGATGTAATTCACCGCGTACAAGCGACCCAAATGGGCGATCTTGCTGTGCGCTGGAACTGTAAAGCTGGCAAGTGCGGATCTTGTTCTATGGAGATCAACGGCAAGCCACGCCTTGCTTGCATGACACAGGTTGCTTCCTACGGTGAAGACGAAACCATTACCGTTACGCCACTTCGCGCATTCCCAGTTATTAAAGACCTCGTAACCGATGTCTCTTTTAACTATAAAAAAGCGATGGAGATTCCGGCGTATGCGCCACCTCCTGATCTAAAGCCTGGTGAAGCACGCATGGAGCAAGTAGATGTTGAGCGCTCACAAGAGTTCCGTAAATGCATCGAATGTTTCCTCTGCCAAGATGTTTGTCACGTAGTTCGCGATCATGAAGAGAATAAGAAGTCATTTGCTGGCCCACGATTCTTTATCCGCATCGCAGAGCTTGATATGCACCCACTTGATATGTTGAAGAATCGCAAGCGCACTGCGCAAGAAGAGCACGGACTTGGAATGTGTAACATCACCAAGTGCTGTACTGAGGTTTGCCCAGAGCACATCAAGATCACCGATAACGCAATCATTCCTATGAAGGAACGCGTTGTAGATATTAAGTACGATCCAGCACGTATGTTCGCAGGATTGCTAAAGAGAGAAAAGCGCAACTAAATATGAAATCCCTGCTACTTGTCGCGATTGGCGGCGTAGCAGGAACCTTAGTTCGCTTTGGCCTTTCTATCGTTATTCCGGATGATCGCAACGGAACTTTGGCTGCAAACCTATTGGGGGTTGCTTTAGCTAGCGCCCTTTTGGTGTTAATGGAACGTCGTGGAGTTACTGAACTTCGACATTTACTTTTGCCGGGATTCTGCGCAGGAATGACGACATTCTCTGCTGTGACTGTACAAGTTGTAGAACCAATTTCTGGTGGCTTTCTATTCTTAATTGAGAACATTGTATTAAGCCTGCTAATCGTGCTTATTGTTCTGCCAGTTAGCCGTAAGTTGATTCCGGTGCGTAAATGAACACTTTATATGTGATTCTTGGCGCCGCAGTTGGCGCACCCGCGCGCTTTGCGATTGATCAATACATTCGCCGCTACACCAGCAAGCCCTATGGAATCTTTCTCGTAAACGTCATTGGCTCATTCATTATTGGGCTTACCTTTACCAAGACCGATCACACTCATGATCTATTTGCTATTGGTTTTGCAGGAGCATTTACAACTTGGTCAACGTTTATGCTCGATATTTATCTAGGGTTTGAGTTGAAGCGCTATCGCGAGATAACCATCAACCTAGTTATGTCACTCGGCTTTGGTCTAGCTGCCGCCTACTTAGGTTTACAGCTAGCTAGTTAATCAACCGAGGATTGAAGCCATCCAAGCTTCAATTGCATCAGGATGGCGCGGAATATCTTCGCTTAAGTTACGGCAACCATCGGCAGTAACAACCACATCATCTTCGATGCGGATACCGATTCCGCGATATTCCGGTGCAAAGAGTTCGTCATCGGGTTGGATATAAAGGCCTGGCTCAACAGTTAGAACCATTCCTTCGCGGAGCACACCATCGCGATACATATCTTGACGGGCATGTTCGCAGTCATGAACATCAATACCCAAGTGATGGCTTACACCGTGCAAGGTCCAGCGGCGATGCAGACCAATTTCCGGTTTCATCGATTCTTCAGCGCTAATTGTTAGCACGCCCATGTCGGCTAAGCCTTGGGCAAGTACGCGTTGTGATGCTCGGTTTATATCCAAGAACGGAACACCTGGCTTTACTGCTGCAAATCCCGCGAGTTGTGCCTCATAGACCAACATATATAGCGCGCGCTGTGCTGGTGTGAACTTTCCATTTACCGGCAAGGTGCGAGTGATATCTGCGGTGTAGTAAGAGTCCATTTCAACGCCGGCATCTAGCAGCAAAAGTTCACCGTTGCGAACCTCGCCATCGTTGCGGATCCAGTGCAGCACACAAGCATGCGAACCAGCAGCTGCGATAGTTGTGTAGCCGACATCGTTACCTTCTAGGCGGGCGCGACCAAAGAATGCGCCTTCAACAATGCGCTCACCGCGGTGATGGTCTGCAGCAGCAGGCATCGCGGCAATTACATCAGAAAAACCGCGGCCGGTTGAATCAACGGCAGCCTGCAATTGGCCGACTTCGTATTCATCTTTAACCAAGCGCTGTTCAGATGTAAATGTCTGGAACTCAGCTTCGCGTGCATGAACTGAAATCAACTTATCCATCAAAGTATCTTCACCGCGGATCAGCAAAGTTTCCTTGCTAAAGCGCAGTAGATCTTCGATCTTATCTACATTGCGAGTTTCGATCTGATAAACAGTTGCAGCTTCTTCAAGCGTGAAATGGCGACCGACCCAGAGCTCTCCGTATTTGCGATCCGTATAGAAAGCATCACTCTCGCGAGTAGAGCGGGGATGCAGGTAAAGATAAGCATCATGTCCGCCGTCAGCCTTTGGCTCTAAAACCAAAACTGAATCTGCAACCGCGTCAGCACCTTGGACACCACTGTAGTAAGCAAATGCGCTATGCGGACGATAAACATATTCGGTGTCATTGGACCGAGTCTTGTAATTACCTGACGGAATTACCAAGCGAATATTTGGAAAGCCTTCCGACAAAACTTGGCGACGAGTAAAGGCATATGTCACGACTTCAAGTGGCTGCAGACCTTCAAGGTTTGAAGGAGCCCAGCCCGTGCGCATAAATTCTGCGAACTGCTCAGGAGGTGCAACATCGTATGGACGTGCATTCTTTACTTCTGGAGCTTCAACCTTCTCATTCATAAGACTTAGAGTACATAATGAACCTATGAAATTACGAGGGGTTACAGCAGCAATTATTGGCGCACTATCAGCGGCGCTTTTCACCCCTTATTCAGCGCAAGCGGTTGAACCAACAATTACTGTGATGTCGCGCAATATCTATCTAGGCGCAGATGTTGGGGTCGCCCTTGATTTAATTCCAGATATGCCGGCTGCTGCACAATTTATGTGGGATCAAGTGAATAAAAATGACTTTTCAAAACGTTCGATCGCACTGGCTGCGGAAATTAAGAAATATAAGCCAGATGTAATAGGCCTGCAGGAAGCCACTATTTGGTACTGCAAGAAGAACGCCTGGAGCAAGAAGACCGAGGTCTTTAACTTCACCGATCAGCTACTTGAAGCGCTCGGCGGAGATTATGTTTTAGCAAGTAAAGATGGAAAAACCGCATTTAATCCGGGATATTCCATTAACCCAATTCCATTTTTAACGATGGTCAAAGACCCAACACGATTCCAGAAGTTGTTTGGCCAAGATAAGGCCGCCTGCGGTTTCCAGATCGGTGATGCCTTAGCGATCAAAAAGAGTTTGGCCGATCAAGTTATTCGGGTTGGTAATACTGAATATGAAGATAGTTACAGCATTGTTCCAACGCTGATGACTATCTATCGCGGATATACCTGGGCCGATATAAATATTGCAGATATCCCAGTTCGCTTCGTTACAACTCACCTTGAATCAATCTGGGATGAAAACAAAGTCCCCAACTCCGCCAAACAGGCAAACCAATTGATTGCAGATCTTAAAGATACAAATATGCCGTTAGTTGTCATTGGTGACTTCAATGCTGATCCACGAGATCCACGTTCATCAAGCGCTGCTAATCCAGGTTTGCAGCCAACAGCGAGCGAAGAATGTCTAGCAGGGGATAGCAAGTGCAACGCATTTCGTTTAATGGTTGAAGCAGGATTTAACGATGCCGGCCCTGATGCAAGTGAACCAACTACCTACACCTGGGGAATGAACGCACTTTTAACTGGCCCAGATCCAGATCGCTTGAAATCAGCGCAAGGAATGGGAAATGAATATGGATTTACCGATCGCTTAGATTACATATTCACAAAAAATGGAGTTGCTGTAACTACATCGCAAATAATTGGTTATAAAGCTCCATATGCAACTGATCACGCTGGTGTATTCGCAGAATTTACAATCTTAAATACATTGGCTGGAGAAAGTGCGCCTCTGCCAGAACATAAACCATTTCCAATTTCATTCTGGCAATGGGTAGGGATCGCGCTACTGGCTTTTATTATCTGGAGAATAAAGCGGCGCTTGACGCGAGCGTAATTACGCATAGGCTTAAGGGACTATGTCGATGGCTACGCGGGAAATTGCTGATTTAGCGCGCGAAATCCGCCTACAAATTCTTCACACAATTAAAGGTGCGGGCATGGGCCATATCGGCGGAGATTTTTCAGTCACCGATATCTTGGCAACGCTCTTCGGCGCAGTTCTTAACGTTGATCCTAAAGAACCAAATAAAGCCGACCGCGATCGATTGATTTTAAGTAAAGGCCATGCCGCTGTTGCTCTTTACTCAACGCTGGCACTCCGCGGCTTCTTTCCAGTTGAAGAGCTAAAAACTTTTGCGCAACCGTTAAGTAAATTAAATGGCCACCCCAACCGCAACAAAGTTCCGGGCGTTGAATCAAACACCGGCCCACTCGGCCACGGCTTTCCAATCGCGGTTGGTACTGCAATTGGCGCGCAGCTTGCAAAGAATGGGTCGCGCTCCTTTGTAATTATGGGAGATGGCGAACTTCAAGAGGGAAGCAACTGGGAAGCAGCGATGTTTGCTGGCCACCGCAAACTTACAAACCTAATTGCAGTCGTGGATCGCAACGGTTTCCAGCAGGGAAGTCCAACTTCTAAAACTAATGAACTAGATCCACTAGATAAGAAGTTTGAATCCTTTGGTTGGGAAGTCGTAGTTCTTGATGGACATGATCATGCAGCGCTTCAAAAAGCTTTTACCGATCCGCAGAGCAAACCACGCGTAATCATTGCCCAGACAACAAAGGGCAAGGGCGTGGACTTTATGGAAGGTAAGGCCGAGTGGCACCATAAAGTTCCATCAGCTGAACAATATGAAGCAGCTCTTGAACAACTGGGTAAGCAATGAGCGAAAAATTGGAAGAGTTCGATAACCGCATAATCTTTGCTAAGACTCTGATCGCACTCGCAAATGAAAACCCCAAGATCGTTGTCGTTTGCAATGACTCAGTTGGTTCAAGCAACTTAGGCGAATTCCGCGATCTCTTTCCTGATCGTTTAATCGATGTCGGCATTGCAGAACAGAACATGGTCGGAGTTGCAGCAGGCCTAGCAAACGCTGGATTTACGCCATTTGTATGCGCCGCATCCCCATTTTTAACTGGTCGCGCGCTTGAGCAAATCAAAGCCGATGTGGTTTATACCCGCACCAATGTAAAGCTCTGCGGGATGAGCCCAGGTGTTTCTTACGGCGAACTCGGACCAACTCACCATTCGATTGAAGATATCGCATGGATGCGCGCACTTGATTCGTTGCCAATTGTTTTACCGGCAGATGAAGCACAAACTAAAGAAGCAGTTACTTGGGCTGCTAATACAACTGGCCCAGTCTTCATGCGAATCGGCCGCTTTAAAGTTCCTTCAGTTTCTGACGGTCAGATCCCAGCATTTCTTCCCAATAAAGCAATGCGCATTATCGAAGGCCGCGATATAACAATTATTGCAACAGGCACGCTAGTTTCAAGAGCAGTTGCTGCAGCCGCGCAATTAAAGGCAGAGGGAATTTCGGCTCGTGTAATAAATCTTTCAACAGTTTCACCACTTGATACTGCAGAAATCCTTTTAGCAGCGAAAGAAACTAAAGCGATTATCACTGCAGAAGAATCAGTAACTCGTGGTGGCGTCGGCGGAGCAATTGCAGAATTCGTTGTGCAGAACCATCCAGTTGCTATGAAATTACTTGGCACAGATACCTTCGCTCCAACTGGTTCAGTTTCTTATCTCCTAGAACATTACGGACTTACCGCAGATTCAATTGTGGCCTCTGCCCGAGAGCTCTTGAAGCATGGAAAATAGTTCGCCAATAATTCTGGCTATTGATCAAGGCAGCGGATCCACCAAAGCCCTCGCCATAAATCTAAAGGGTGAAGTTCTGGCCCAAGCAGAGGTAAAGATAGAGACAACTTTTCCGCAACCTGGATGGGTGGAACAAGATCCCGAAGAAATCTGGCGCTCGGTAGTTGCAGCATCACTTCAAATAACGAAAGCCCATAAAATTTCAGCAGTTGGTTTAAGTATCCAACGCGAATCAGTTCTCTTCTGGGATCGCACAACCGGCAAAGCCCTCACAAATGTGATCACCTGGCAAGATCGCAGAGCCTCACAATTAGCAGAAAAATCAGCGAAAAACGCTGCCCGCGTGAAGGAGATAACTGGGCTTGAACTCGATCCGATGTTCTCGGCGCTGAAAGCGCAATGGTTGTTAGAGAACCAGAACTTCACTGAAGATATCTGCATCGGAACAATTGATTCATGGATCGCTTTTAAATTAGGCGCCGGCCATATCATCGAATCAGGTAGCGCTAGCCGCACCCAGTTGCTTGATATCAAAACCGGTCAGTGGAGCCAAGAACTTCTAGATCTATTCATGGTGGATATAAAAACTTTGCCAAGAGTAACTTCATCAGATGAGAAACACTTCTGCACAAATATGCAGGCGCTCGGCCTAACTGACGATGTACCGCTTTCGGGCATCATGGGGGATTCGCACGCCGCGCTCTTTGCTCAAAAAGGTTGGATCTCTGGAAATTTCAAAGCGACTTTCGGCACTGGTACATCGCTCATGGGGCTTACCGAGACCGATCCACAAACGATTGCCTGGTCAGTCGGTGGTGAATTAACACGAGCTGCGGAAGCAAATATTCTTTCAACCGGCTCGACCTTGGTTTGGTTGGCAGAACTTCTTGACACAACC
>JBIIUL010000042.1:0-8324 GCA_044340015.1 Candidatus Planktophila sp. | reverse complement strand
CCCTGCAGCAAAGGCCCGCGCTGCCGATGTGGTTAAGCAGCTATCTGATTCAATCGCTAACTACGAGAAGGTTGCTGCGAAATCCACCGCTGCCGGTAATGCGAAGAAGGCGCAAGAAGCGCTTGATTCTGCGGCTGCTCGTAAGGTTTGGTTGGCAGAGGCCGAAAAATCTCTCGCTGAATTTAACTAAACTTTTTTAGTTGCGATAGACGTCGTAGACGCCTTCAACAGCGCGCACTGCAGCTAAAACAGAGTCAAGATGCGTGGCATCTGCCATTTCGAAGGTGAACTTGCTGATTGCAGTTCTATCTTTAGAGGTATTTACCGCGGCGCTTAAAATATTTACATGCTGCTCAGACAAAGCTCTAGTGACATCTGCGAGCAAACGTGATCTATCAAGGGCTTCAACTTGGATATTGACCAAGAAGACGCTTCCTGCGCCATCCAGCCAGCGCACCTTTGCGATTCTTTCGCCTTGAGTTGACTGCAAGTCAGCAGCGTTGATGCAATCATCACGGTGAACCGAGATACCGCTTCCCTTGGTGATAAACCCAATAATTCCATCTCCGGGAACCGGAGTACAGCAGCGCGCTAGTTTTACCAATACATCGCCAACACCCTCAACTTCAATGGCGCTGCTTGAACGCCTGATGGAATGCGAACCCGTTGGAATTACATCGATCGTTGGTTCTGGATGTGAATCTTCGACACCCAGAGATACAACAAGCTTTTCGATGATCGATGCTGCTGAAACATGTCCATCACCAACTGCACTGTAGAGCGCGGAAATATCTGGATAGCGAAGTTCGTGAGCTAACTCGAGCAGAGAATGTCCAGCGAAGATTTTTTGAAGCGGTAGTCCTGCTTTACGCATTTGACGTGCAATTGATTCGCGTCCAGCATCAATCGCTTCTTCACGACGCTCCTTACTGAAGTGCGCCTTTATCTTTGACCTAGCACGTGGTGATTTAACAAAGTTAAGCCAATCGCGTGATGGTCCAGCATTCTCGCTCTTATTGGTCACGATCTCGATTACATCGCCGTTAACCAAGCGGGTATCAAGCGGAACTAAACGCCCATTTACCTTTGCTCCAGCACATTTACTGCCAACATCTGTATGCACTGAATAGGCAAAGTCGACCGGAGTAGATCCACCTGGAAGAGCAATCACGCTCCCCTTCGGAGTAAAGACGAACACTTCGGGACTGCCCAAATCAAAACGCAGCGCTTCTAGGAATTCTGATGGATCTTCAGTCTCCTTCTGCCACTCATGCAACTGGCGCAGCCAAAGCATTTCCGGCGAAGAGTTCTTTGATTCATTGCCTTGCTTGTACTTCCAGTGCGCTGCGATACCGAATTCTGCACGTGAGTGCATTTCAAAGGTTCTGATCTGGATTTCAATCGCCTTACCGTTTGGACCGATCACCGTTGTATGTAGCGACTGGTAAAGATTGAACTTTGGCATTGCAATGTAATCTTTAAAGCGTCCTGGCACCGGCGACCAGCGAGCGTGGATCGAGCCAAGCACGGCATAGCAATCCTTGACATCATTTACCAAAACGCGAATACCAACTAAGTCATAGATATCGTTGAAGTCGCGGCCTCTAACCACCATCTTCTGATAGACGCTGAAGTAATGCTTTTTGCGCCCAGTAACCGTTGCCGTGATTGAATCTCGATCTAAATCGCTCTGCACTGCATCAATTACCTCTTGCGACAAGGCATCACGAGATGGTGATCGTTCAGCGACTAACCGCGATATCTCTTCAAACTTTTTTGGCTCAAGGACTTCGAAAGAGAGATCTTCTAGCTCCCACTTGATCGCATTCATACCTAAACGGTGGGCTAAGGGCGCATAGATATCTAAGGTCTCGCGCGCTTTGCGTTCGGCACTCTCTGTACTAACAAACTTCCAGGTGCGTGCGTTATGCAATCGATCTGCCAGTTTTATAACCAGAACCCGAATATCGCGCGACATTGCAACAACCATCTTGCGTACCGTCTCGGCCTCAGCAGTGGGTCCGTAAGTTAACTTATCCAACTTAGTAACGCCATCAACTAAATTTGCGATCTCATCACCAAAGTCGGCACGCAGTTGTGTAATCGAATAGGGCGTATCTTCTACAGTGTCGTGTAAAAGTGAAGCGATGATCGTTGTGTCATTGAGGCCAAGTTCAGCCAGTATCTGCGAAACCGCGATGGGATGGGTTATGTAATCTTCGCCAGATTTACGCAGTTGCCCCGTGTGAGCCTGCTTTGCAATTTCAAATGCGCGCTCAACCTCAGAGAGCCGACTAGATGGATGGCTCTCTTTGAGTGTTGCTAATAGTGGTGCAACTAGAGCGTTCAAAGGCTGCGCCTTACTTGCGGCCCTTGCGCTTTGGTTGGTTACGAGGTCCTTTACCTGTGCTTGGGCGGATCGCAGGACGTTCACTTACAGCAACCGCTGAAGTAGAAACAGGTTCTGCTCCCCCACGCGCTGCAACTCGCTTTGCAAGAGCCTGCATCGCCGGCTCCTTCTCGCGAAGTGATGCCAGAAGTGGTGGCGCAATAAAGATCGAAGAGTAAGTTCCAACAGCTAGTCCGATAAACAGAGCAAGTGATAGATCCTTAAGGGTTCCCGCGCCAAGTAAGCCTGCACCTACGAAGAGGATCGCTCCGACTGGCAGAAGTGCGATTAACGAAGTATTTGCAGAACGCACGATGGTCTGGTTAACCGCCAAGTTAGCGGCTTGTGAGTATGTAACTTTGCCAACAGCCGCAACCGATTTGGTGTTCTCGCGAACCTTGTCGAATACAACCACGGTGTCATACAGCGAGTAACCAAGGATCGTTAAGAAACCAATCACGGTAGCCGGCGTGACATCGAATCCAACAAGTGCATAGATTCCAACTGTAATGAAGACGTCGTGAACCACGGCGACGATCGCAGAGATCGCCATCTTAGGTTCGAAGATCATCGTTAAGAAGATCATGATTACGATCAAAAATGCGACTAGTCCGTAGAGCGCCTTCTTGGTGATCTCTTCACCCCATGAAGGACCGATCAACTGAGTATCGATGGATTCAAGTGGTACGTTGAAAGCGATAGTCAAAGCTTTTTCAACTGCAGCGGACTGTGCCGCAGAAAGTGCGCCAGTCTGAATCTTTAACTTGTCATCACCGATCTTCTGAACGATGATCGCACCTGGAAGATCGACATCAGCGACAGCGGCGCGTCCTTGCTCAACTGTCGTGCCCGCCTTATTTACTGTGTATGAAGAGCCACCCTTGAATTCAATTCCGAGATGCAAGCCCTGGATGAAGAGCGCACCGATTGAGAGCAAGATAAAGACCGATGAGATTGAATACCAGCGGCGGCGATTTCCAATGATGTTAAATGAAGTTTCGCCAGAGTAAAGACGACCGCCAAGACCTGAGAGCTTTACCATGGCTTATGCCTCCAGAGTTGAATCAGTTTTGGTAGAAACAGAATTGGTTGAATCAGTTGAGGTTGATGCAGTTCTATAGTTCTTCATACCGATACTCCTTGGCGATAGCCCCGAGAATCGATGACCTGAAGAGAAGAATTTCAACCCTGCCAAGATAGTCACCATCGGCTTTGTGAAGAAGAAGACGATGATGAGGTCGACTAGCGTTGTAAGGCCGAGCGTGAATGCGAAACCACGAACTCCACCAACTGCGAAGAAGTAGAGAAGCGCAGCTGCGATAAGTGAAACCGCATCTGCGACCAGAATCGTGTGACGAGCCTTTGCCCATCCGCTCTCAACTGCTGAGCGAATTGAGCGACCCTCACGAACTTCATCGCGAATACGTTCGAAGTAAACAATGAAGGAGTCGGCGGTAACACCAATTGCCGTAATGGCACCTGCGATACCAGCCAAAGTTAGCGTGAAGCCAATGGTTTCACCAAGAACTAGGAACAATAGATAAACGATAATCGCTGCTATTGCTAGAGAACCAACAACAACTACGCCAAGTCCGCGATAGTAAAGAAGTGAGTAGAGAAGTACTAAGCCCAGACCTAGCGCACCGGCCAATAGACCTGCGTTCAATTGATCAGCGCCAAGTGTTGGAGAAACTTGTTGTACTTCACCGCGATCAAATGCCAGCGGTAGAGCTCCGTACTTAAGAACGTTTGCAAGATCTTGCGCTTCAACTTGTGAGAATGATCCAGTGATCTGTGCGTTACCTGATGGAATTGCTTCATTGATTCGAGGCGCAGAAACTACGAGGCCATCAAGAACAATTGCGACCTGATTTAGTGGAGATTGCAGCGAAGTTACGCGGTTAGTTAGCGCACCAAATGCCTTTGTGCCATCGCCATTAAAGGTTAGAGAAACGAACCAAGCTAGGCCTTGTGATGGGTCATATCCAGCCTCGGCGGAAGAGACTTGGGTTCCGAGAACTTCGGCTGGAGCGAGAATGTATTTAGCGCCGCCATCGCGTGAACAAGAAACAATTGTGTCGGCAGGGCTATCTGCGCCAGTACCTTCACGGCTTGCGGGATCGGTGCAATCAAGTGCCGCGTACTTTGCATTTAGATCAGCGCTTACACCAGCTGCAGGAGTTGCGGCCGTTGAGGTATCAGTGGGGTTTGAAATTCCAGAACCCTCCGCGAGCACCTGACGAAAACGCAATTCTGCAGTTTGACCAACTAAATCAACAACGCGGCGACCGCTATCTCCAGGAACAGAGATCACGATCTGACGATTAGTTCCACTTCCCTGAGCGGTTACTTCACCTTCAGCCACACCCACTGAGTCAACGCGCTGGCGGATAATTGAAACTGCCTGATCGATTGCTTCGGAAGTTATCTTGTTGGAATCGTTAGATGCGCGAGGTTGGAGCGTGACGCTCGTACCGCCACGAAGATCGAGACCTAGCTTGACCGAAGAGACTCCTTGGATAAAGGTGGTTGCAAGAAGACCGAAGATAATGAGCGCCAGAATCAAAAGGGCGCGGCCAGAGCGGGCAGGGCTCTTCACAGTTTTATTTGGTGTGGACATAAGAGCAGAGTCTATGCGTTGGGCGCGGGCGTGTCGAAAAGGGTTGCGATTCCGGCAGGCGGGGTTCGCCCTAAATGGCGCCACCCAAGTTCAGTAGCGATACGCCCCCGCGGCGTACGCGCCATAAATCCATTTCTAACCAAGAAAGGCTCGGCCACTGCTTCGACCGTTTCCGTCTCTTCCCCCACCGCAATTGCCAGCGTTGAAAGACCCACTGGTCCCCCATTGAAACGCTCGATGAGCGCGGTCAGAACGGATCGATCGAGCCGATCCAAACCTTTCTCATCAACTTCGTACATTTCTAGAGCCGCCATCGCATCTGAGTGAGTTAAAGCGTTGGCCGCCTTGGCTTTTGCACCACCACTTGAGCGAACTTGGGCATAGTCGCGCACGCGACGCAACAATCGGTTAGCGATACGTGGAGTGCCACGAGATCGGCCAGCAACTTCGAGTACCGCTTCTTCCTCAATTGTCAGTTGCAGAAGTGCAGCGCTGCGACGAATTACTTCAGCAAGTTCTGATGATTCATAGAAATCGAGATGGGCGGTAAATCCGAAGCGATCGCGCAGTGGACTTGGAAGTAATCCTGCACGCGTAGTTGCTCCAACTAACGTAAATCGAGGAAGTTGTAATGGGATCGCCGTTGCTCCTGGACCTTTACCAACGACAACGTCAACTCGGAAATCTTCCATCGCCAAATAAAGAAGTTCTTCGGCAGGTCTAGGCAAGCGGTGGATCTCATCTAAGAAAAGAATTTCTCCTTCAACAAGCGAAGATAAAATCGCTGCTAAATCGCCGGCATGGGTAATCGCCGGACCACTTGTGACTCGAATCGGCGTTTGCATCTCACTTGCCAAAATTAATGCCAGGGTTGTCTTTCCCAATCCAGGCGGACCGCTCAGCAAAATGTGATCGGCAGCGGAACCGCGTGAACGCGCTGCTGATAACAGGACATCTATTTGATCTCGAACGCGATGTTGTCCGATGAAATCATCAAGAGTTTTGGGGCGTAGCGCATGCTCAGCTGCGGAATCGTCCTGTGAAAATTCTGGGGTTACTAAACGATCATCGCTCATATCTTTAGCCACTTTAGCGACCACCCTGCGAAAGTGCGCGCTTCAAAAGGTCAGATAACTCAAGGTTTTGTGCATCAATTCCATCTTCAGATAGCCGCGCAACAACCTGCGAAATAGCAGCATCGGAATCTTTTGCGTTAAAACCGAGCGAGACAAGTGCGCTGGTTAACTGTTCACGCCAAACAGGTTGATGGCGATCACTCTTCGACGATGTTCCAAAATCGGTCAGCTTGCCCTTCAACTCAAGGATTAACCGCTGTGCGCCCTTACGACCAATTCCGGGGACCTTTTCAATAGCGGAGATATCTTCTTGAGCGATCGCTATCGCTAATTGTGATGGAGATAGCGCCGACACGATAGAGAGCGCAACTTTTGGACCAATACCGCTAACTGTTTGAACTAATTCGAAGAGCGCGCGATCTCCGTCTTCTAGAAATCCATAAAGTGTTAGCGCGTCCTCGCGAACTACCAGGGTAGTAAACAATTGAACCTGCACACCAATATTTAACTGAGCAGATGTTTTCTGTGTGACGGCTAAAGATAATCCGACTCCGCCGACTTCAACGATGACCTTGTCTAGCGAAATAGCGCGAACAACGCCGTTAACAAGTGAAATCATTTGCGAACCAA
This sequence comes from Candidatus Planktophila sp., assembly GCA_044340015.1. Classification (GTDB taxonomy): domain Bacteria; phylum Actinomycetota; class Actinomycetes; order Nanopelagicales; family Nanopelagicaceae; genus Planktophila. The sequence continues at coordinate 1,609 of JBIIUL010000042.1, read as the reverse complement.
CTTGGCTAGCCGTGATTTCTCAGCGGCAAGTGCAGATTCAATCTTGCTATTGCCACCACCACGCCAAATGTGGCAGATCGCCAGCGCCAGCGCATCGGTGCTATCGACTGGTTTAGGAATCTCGGTTAAGGAAAGCAATCTTTTAACCATCTCTGCGACTTGAACTTTATTTGCTCGACCCGAGCCAGTTACGGCGGCCTTAACTTCACTAGGTGTGTGCATAACAACTGGAATTCCCGCTCTTGCGGCAACGAGCAACGCGATACCGGCAGCTTGTCCGGTCCCCATAACAGTACGAACATTGTGTTGCGAGAAAACTCTTTCAACTGCGATGCGATCAGGTTGATATTTGCTCACCCAACTGGTGATCTCTTCCTCGAGTTGCAAGAGGCGCTGTTCGAGAGGGTTATCACTTGGAGTCTTGATGACGCCTACGCTAATCAACTTAAGTGGTGATCCGGGTAAGCCTTCAATGACGCCGATGCCGCAGCGCGTAAGGCCTGGGTCGATACCCAAAACTCTCAGCGTCGCTTGGCTCATAACTTCAAAGCCTATGTCCGAGTGCGCAAAGAGCTAGGAAAGGCTCGCCATAACTTCGTCAGAGACATCGAAGTTGCTGTAAACATTCTGCACATCATCCAACTCTTCAATGGCATCAATTAGTTCGAAGACCTTGGTGGCACCTTCTGCATCCAAGGGAATGGACATAGACGGCAGGAATGATGAGTCCGCAGATTCGTAATCGAGACCAGAGTTCTGCAGCGCTGTGCGAACAGCCACTAGATCGCTGGCTTCACAGACCACTTCAAATGATTCGCCTAAATCGTTTACTTCTTCGGCTCCGGCTTCAAGTACGGATTCAAGAATTTTCTCTTCCGTTATCGACTCTGCCTTAGCGATGATAATTACACCTTTGCGATTAAAGAGATAGGAAACCGATCCAGGATCTGCCATCGAACCACCATTGCGAGTAACAGCTACGCGAACTTCTGAGGCGGCGCGATTTCGGTTATCCGATAAACATTCAATCATTATCGCCACACCATTTGGACCATAACCTTCATACATAATCGTTTGCCAGTCAGATCCACCAGATTCGAGCCCAGCACCGCGCTTTACCGCTCTTTCGATGTTATCGGCTGGCATGGAGTTCTTCTTAGCCTTTGCAATTGCATCAAAGAGAGTTGGGTTTCCATCAACATCTGGGCCACCATTACGCGATGCAACTTCAATAGCTTTGATGAGCTTGGCAAAGTTCTTTGCCCGGCGGCTATCGATTACCGCTTTCTTATGCTTTGTCGTTGCCCATTTGGAATGGCCTGACATGGCTTAACCTCAAACTTTCACTCTCGTTGAGCAGTATCAAAACCGCCTAAATAGACTGCGCTTACTTTATCGCGCCAGTGCAGACTTGATCAAAGAAGTAGCGATGTACGCGTAAATCTCCAGTTAACTCGGGATGGAATGAGGTCGCCAAGAGCCTGCCTTGACGAACTGCAACGGCGTGTGAGCCCTGCGCAGTTTTTACCGTTGATAGAACTTCGACTGATGAACCAACTTCTTCAACCCATGGCGCACGAATGAAGACAGCGTGAAGATTGACGCCTTG
>JBIIUL010000116.1:0-2835 GCA_044340015.1 Candidatus Planktophila sp. | reverse complement strand
AAATGCTGCTTCCACCGCTGTTTGTGAGTGGAACTCTGCAGGATATGAAATCTTAAAGAGCACGTTCTCCATTACATATGAACCGTATGGGCGTTGGAATTTAAAGTGATTGCCGCGAAATAAAGTGTCGTAGAAACCCCAGGTCTTGGCAGTTAGCGCGGATGGATAACCCATCTCGCCCAGCTTTGCCATAAGTGCAAGACGCACTGCGCGCGATGTGGCATCTCCGGCCGCCCATGATTTACGTGAACCCGCATTTGGGTAATGGCGATATGTGCGAAGTGAATGCCCATCAATCCAAGCAAGTGAAACCGCGTTAAGTGCTTGCTCGCGAGTTAAACCAAGCATCTGTGAAACAACAGCAGTGGATGCGATCTTTACCAAGATGACGTGATCAAGACCGACTTTGTTAAATGAATTTTCAAGTGCGATACAGCCCTGAATTTCATGGGCTTTGATCATCGCAGTCATGACATCGCGCATAGTGAGCTTCTTGCCGGTGCCATATTGCGGATGCTGCGAGATCCAGTCAGCAACAGACAAGATCGCACTTAAGTTATCCGATGGGTGTCCCCATTCAGCGGCAAGCCAGGTGTCATTGAAATCTAACCAGCGGATAAGTGCGCCAATGTTAAATGCACCCTGCACTGGATCTAAGCGATAAGACGTACCGGGAACGCGCACGCCATCTTTAACCTGAAGTTCTGGAACAAGCGGTCCAAGCAACTTGGTGCAGGCTTCGTATTCCAGTGATTCAAGGCCGCAACCCAAGGTGTCCATCAAACATGACCACGCGGTTTCATATGCCAGATCCGATGTAACTTCGTAATCGAAGACGTAATCGACGATATCTATGATCTCTTTATCGAACTCCTGATTTACGCGGGCGATATTTGATGACATTACTTATCCTTTTCGCTCTGGAATTGATCTAACGCTTTCTCAAATTCATAATAATTAATTCGCTCGTATAACTCTTCACGGGTCTGCATCGAATCGATAACGCCGGCTTGGGTTCCGTCGCGGCGAATCGCCTCAAAAACGTTCTCGGCCGCCTTGTTCATCGCGCGGAATGCTGACAACGGATACAGGATCATTCCAACCCCGTTGGCGCCAAGTTCATCGCGAGTAAATAAAGGGGTCAATCCAAATTCGGTGATGTTAGCCAAGATCGGCTTGCCAACAGCGGCAGCGAATTTCTTGTAACTTTCCAGATCGCGGATCGCCTCCGGAAATACAAAGTCAGCGCCAGCTTCAATGTAGGCAAGTGATCTTTCAATCGCGGCTTCAATACCTTCAATTGCAATCGAATCGGTGCGCGCCATAATTCCGAAATCTGCATCGGTACGCGCATCAACTGCTGCTTTAATTCGATCAACCATTTCGCCCTTGCTGACAATCTCTTTATTCGGGCGATGGCCACAACGCTTTGCCTGCACTTGATCTTCAATGTGCATGGCAGCTGCTCCTGCTTTTATTAAATCTTTTACAGTGCGACCGATATTGAAAGCCGATGGTCCAAAACCCGTATCTGCATCAACCAAGAGGGGCAGATCGCAAACTCCGGTGATGCGACGAACATCGGTTAAGACATCTTCTAAAGTTGTAATGCCGAGATCTGGAACTCCAAGTGAACCGGCTGCGACTCCGCCGCCAGATAAGTAAATAGCGCGATAGCCCGCCCGCTTTGCAAGCAGCGCATGGTTGGCATTTATTGCACCAACAATCTGTAGCGGCTTCTCTTCTTGCAGCACCGATTTAAACTTGGCACCGGCCGATTCTGGCTTCATAGCTCCAAGTCTACTGCCCGCTTATCGCGCGAAACTACGCCTGCGCATTTACTCTTAACGCATGGCGCAGTTGATCTATATCCCCTTTGATCATCTTCACCGCAATTTCGGAGCGCTTAAAAACGCAAATACCGAAGAAGATGTAGTTGTAATGATCCAAAGTGCTCGCATGACCACCGGCCGCGCCTGGCATCCGCAACGCCTGCACTTTCTTATCTCTAGCGCCCGCCACTTTGCCCAATCACTTCGCGATGAAGGTTTCACCGTTGAATATGTAAAAGCACCCACGACAGTAGATGGCCTCAAAGGAATTCAAAAGAAGTACGCCAAGCACCAGCTAATTTGTGCCGAGCCTTCATCACACCGCCAATTTGCTCAGTTAAAGGAATTTGGCGCAACGTTTATAGAAAACGACTTCTTCTTAACTACTCGTAAACATTTCTCTATCTGGGCAGATTCGCAGAAGAGTTATCTAATGGAGACTTTCTACCGTGCCCAACGCGCCCGTTTAAATATCTTGATCGATAACGGCAAACCAACTGGCGGTGCTTGGAACTTCGATAAAGAGAACCGCTTGCCTCCCCCAAAGAACTACACCTGGCCTAAATACCTAGAACATAAGCCGGATGAAATCGATATCGAGGTTGGCAAAGAACTTAACTTCACACCAACAACTACTTGGGCAACTACTCGCAAAGGCGCACTTGCCCAGCTAAAGAACTTCATTGAAAACCACTTTGCAACCTTTGGGCCATACGAAGACGCGATGGCGCTTGATAACTGGGCGTTGCACCATTCACTACTTAGCCCATACCTAAATAATGGACTGCTGCATGCTTCTGAAGTCATTGATGCTGCAGTTAAGAAATTCAACAGCGGAGCTATCCCAATCGAATCTGCTGAAGGATTTATCCGCCAAGTAATTGGCTGGCGCGAATATGTAAATGGCATGTATTGGTATTTAGGCCCTGAATACCGCGAGAACAATCAACTTAAAGCCACACGCAAATTGCTTCCGCTCTTTAGTGATCCCAGCAAGACCGAT
>JBIIUL010000074.1:0-5568 GCA_044340015.1 Candidatus Planktophila sp. | reverse complement strand
AACTGCGTTAAATCCATCGTTACCGATATCCAAGATCGCGCCTGGGTTCACCATATTCCGCGCTTAATGGTCTTAAGCAATCTCGCACTTGTAACTGGAACCAACCCGCAAGCATTTCTTGATTGGATGCGCGAAGTATTTATCGATGCCACTGAATGGGTAATGGTTCCAAACGTTATCGGCATGGGTGTTCACGCAGACGGCGGTGCGATGATGACTAAGCCATATGCGGCAGGCGGTGCTTACATCTCGCGTATGAGCAGTTATTGCAAGCCTTGTAAATACAATCCAAAACTTCGCACCGGCGATGACGCCTGTCCATTTACAACTTTGTATTGGGATTTTCTAGATCGCCACAGCGAAATCTTTAAGAAGAACCACCGAATGAGCCAGCAGATCTTCGGTTTAAATCGTTTATCTGATCTACCTGAACTAAAGGAGCGCGCTAAAGAGGTTCTAAAGGGTTTAGATAAAGGTGAGATCTAGATAGATTTATTGCGCTTGGAAGAGATAACCCCAGTATTAAAACCCGCCAAGTTAAGCCCACCAGCAAAACGTGCATGCTCAATCTTTATACATTTATCTTGAACCACATTTAGCCCTGCTGCCACACCGCGTTCTGCCGATGCCTGATCAGATAAACCTAACTGCATCCAGAAAGTCTTTGCCTTAATCGCAATTGCCTCATCAAGTACGCCCGGAATATCAGATGCTTTTCTAAAGACATCGACAATATCTACCGGCTCTGGAATATCAGCCAGTGATTTATAAACCTTCTGCCCCAGAATTTCATCAAGTTTTGGGTTTACAAAGAACAACTTAAAGTGCGCAGCCGACAGTAAATACGTTGAAACAAAATAACTAGCGCGAGATGGGTTATCTGAGGCACCCACAATGGCCACTGTCTTAGCATCTTGCATATATTTCAAACGCTCTAGTGCGCTTGGTTCAGTAAATGCCATTAGCGACCCCCACCTGTTGCAGTAGTTAGAGCTTGATCTAGATCCCACAAGATATCTTCAATATCTTCCAAACCAACGCTAATTCGAATCAAATCTTGTGGCACACCTGCTTCAAGCAACTGATCGTCAGTTAATTGACGATGCGTGGTGCTTCCCGGATGGATAACTAAGGTGCGCACATCACCAATATTGGCAAGGTGGCTAGCTAACTGCACCGAGTTAATAAACTTTTCTCCAGTTTGACGGCTATTAAGCGCTCCTGCTGCTTTAACTCCGAATGAAAATACTGAACCTGGGCCTTCAGGCAGATACTTCTTAGCGCGCGCATTGTGTGGGTGGCTCGCAAGTCCTGCGTACTTGACCCATTCAATACGTGAATCACTTTCTAGCCATTCAGAGACTGCTTTGGCATTGGCGACATGATCTTGCATACGCTGCGCCAAAGTTTCAACGCCCTGCACCAACATAAATGCTGACATCGGACTCAAAGCAGCGCCAATATCGCGCAGTTGTTCAGAGCGAACCTTGGTCAAGAAACCAAATTCACCAAAGTTCTCCCACCAAGAAACTCCGCCATATGAAGGCACCGGTTCGGTCATCGTTGGGAACTTGCCATTGCCCCAATTAAATTTTCCAGATTCAACGATTACGCCACCCAAAGTGGTTCCGTGTCCACCCAAGAACTTTGTCGCCGAGTGCAGAACAATATCTGCGCCGTATTCAATAGGACGCACTAAGTAAGGCGTTGCCACGGTTGAGTCAATAATCAAAGGTAAGCCAGCATCATGCGCGACCTTCGCCAACGCTTCGATATCGCCGATTTGGCAAGCCGGATTTGAAACCATTTCGGCATATACAAACTTAGTTTTATCGGTGATCGCAGCTTTAAAATCTTCAGCTTTATCGCTCTTAATAAACGTTGTATCAACACCAAATCGGCGCAGTGTGACATCTAGCTGGGTCAGAGTTCCGCCATATAGGGCAGAAGATGCAACAACATGATCGCCTGCGCCAACCAACGCTGCAAAGGTTAAGAACTGCGCTGCCATACCGCTAGATGTGGCAACGGCTCCAAGCCCACCTTCCAGGGCGGCAATCTTTTCTTCAAAGGCTGAAACAGTTGGGTTTCCAATACGGCTATAGATATTGCCGTACTTTTGTAGCGCAAATAAATTTCCGGCATCTTCGGTATTTTCAAAGACGAAGGCAGATGATTGATAAATCGGCAACGCACGCGCACCTGTCTGCGGATCTGGTTGTGTACCAGCGTGAAGAGCCTTTGTTTTAAAGCCCCAATTGCGTTCGCTCATATGCCAATTAAACACTACTTACCCTTGGCGGCTACAATTTGCGTGTGAGCCATAATAAATTCCACGTTACCCAAGATGAACCTCATCGTTGGCGTAATATCGAAGAGCTCGTATATAAAGATGAAGATGGCGATGCCACTTTTAAGGATGTAACCCGTCGCGTCTTATTCGGTGAAGATCATGCCGATGGCATGGAAGTTAGATACTTTGAAGTAGATGCCGGCGGCCACACCACTCTTGAAAAGCATGAACATACCCACTTGGTTATTCCAATTAAGGGCAAGGGAGCCTGTTTAGTTGGCGATGAAGTTCTGCCGCTTGCGATCCATGATCTGGTCTATGTTCCATCATGGGCTTGGCACCAATTTCGCGCTGATGAAAATGAACCACTTGGCTTTCTCTGCCTAGTTAAAGTAGAACGCGATCGTCCAACACTTCCAACTGCAGAAGAGCTAACCGAGATGAAAAGCGTTCAAGAAGTCTCTGACTTCATTCGCCATCAATAATTAGCCTTTAACGACGACGCGAACTACGGCTTCAGGTGTAACACCTTCGGTACCAAGTTCTGCTTCAACGTTGCTGCCAATACCGTTTATCTTCGCCGCAGATAGAACTGCTAACTGCGTTGCGATTTCGGTCATCCAATAAAAAGCTGAAGGCCCCGCACGGTCTAAAATCGCTTGCCCCTGGGCAAGTCGCGCATCCGAAAACTTCTCGGCGCCATCACGATCATCGGCAACAACAGATAAGAGATAACCCTTTATCTCGGCAGCCATAGCATCGGAGTAATAGGTGCTCTCAACTAATTCGCGGAGTTCAGCATCAATACCCCGCGGCTTGCGCACCTTCTTCTTGCGATTGATAAACAAATAGATAACCGCAGTCAACGCCAATAGTTCGAACATCGCCCAACCACCTTTCGATTGAGCATAAACCTACCCTTGGTCACTGACAGGCAGGAGTTTTAAGCGACCTCAACTTTGATTACATCGCCGAATTCGCCGCTTTCGGCGACGCTAATTCGGTAACCCAGCGCGGATATTGATTCTCCGGTCTTCAACGCAGCACCACTGAGTCGAAAGCTCCGTAACATCGGTGTGTAATCGCAACTGCGCCCAACAGGACAAAGAACATTGATTCCAGTTCCAAAAACAATTTGTTGATCTAGAACTTTGGTATCAATCGTGTAAACGATCGCACCAAGCATCGGCGCAGGAATCTTCAAGTTAAATCCACTATTTCGCACGGATTCGACCGCAATCAACTTGGTCTTGCTTACTGGAACTAGTAACAACTTCTCATGAGAGCCCTTGATCGTTGATGGCTTTATCCAATGAACACTTGTTGTATTAACTGGCGCACATCTAACTTGCGCATCGGCCAACCATCCAAAAGTCCATTTATCCCAAGCAAGGAAATCAACCTGTCCACCAGACATGTTTCCCCAACCACCGGTGCCCAAGTCGTTCTTATAATCTCCATAATGATCATCAGCCGCATCAAATATATGCATCAGTTCATGTACAAATCCAAATGGCTCGCGTGATTGAAAACCTTCATCCGAAAAATCAGAGATCGGCGAGGAAATATAGCTACTCATAGCGAAGGTCTTCTCTTGAGTTACAAGTGCTCTTCCATACGCAATCTGATTCGATAAGAGCGTACGTTTAACGTTACTTGGCGCCAGAAACCAGACCATATCTGCGCCCGAAAAGTCGATCGAAGAATCAGCCACGGCCATTACGGTATTTATCAAATCCCAACGCTGTGCAGTCGCAGTTGCATCTCCATGCATTACTTTGTTGCCTAAACCAAAACGTTTCAAATCATCATCAACGTAGATGTACGAAGATGGCATTCGAATTTGTATATCTGAACCTTGATCATTCATGTTCTTGATCGCATCCAATGCAAATTCGTGCGCATCTCCCCAATCTTGAGAAGGTGTCGTAGTTGGCACTCCGTTGTTCATATAAAACGGCACTACTTGGATAATGGTTGGTCGCGCTTTGGACGCCCCAATAAAAGCACGACCAGGGCGAATTCGACTTTCTGGATTTTTGCAAGCGTCAATGCTCTGTAGTTCGCTCAAAGCACTTTCCGCTGTCTTTGGTTTAGCTAAACCTAACTCTTTCACCAAATATCTATATGGCGGTGGGCAGCCATTGAGATTTCTCTCTTTATCTTGCCAAGGTTTCCATTTAGCTGGAACAAATGGATCAGCATCGCACAAATTATAGAAGGTGTACGTGTCAGCTGTTAGCTCTGCAGGTTTTGGAGACACCGCTGCAGGCGATGAAGTAGGCACTGGCTTAGATACTGCAACGCCCTTGTTCCAAATCAATTTGCTACCACTTTTAACGCAGGTGAATTTCTTTCCGCCCGCTTTGCTTGTCGCACCCAGCTTTGAACATGCGCCGCCTGATTTCACCGCAGCAACAGCACTGGTGCCGCCAAACACCAGAGTGGTGACAATCAGAACTACCAAGTAGGAGCGCTTCATATTCGTACCTTACTTAATGAGTACGACTTACCAAAAGGCTTTTTGCAACTTTAAGTAGCTTAAAGTTGCACAAGGCAGTTACTTAGCTAGTGGCCCTAACAAATAGCCCGCTAGGCGAGCCGTAGGTGTTCCTTCTCCCCTGTGCTGCGAGTTAAATGCTGCAGTGCCATCTGTTCCACATAAAGAAAGAATTGCGCCTGATCCACCTGGATGAGATTTTATCCATTTCGTTAAATCATAAACTTTTCCACTAATAACCGTGAAGCAATAATCAGCTGAATTATTTGCGCGGACTCTCTCCATTGTGTAGACCACAGGAGCTGGAGCGTCTGACTTGCCTTCTTCTGCAGATTTACTTGGCGCAGGGGTTGCGCTCATCGCTGGTGTTGCAGGAGCAGCGCTAGCAGCAGGAGTTGTCGCGGCACTTGGTGCTTTCTTTACCACTACACCTTTATTCCAAACCAACTTACTTCCCTTTTTAATACAAGTGAATTTGCGACCAGATACTGTCGATGACTGCCCGGCCTTCTTACATGCCGCACCTTCTTTAACAGCGGCTGAAGCAGGAGGGGCAATAACTAGAGCCAGGGCAACGGCTGCGCCAGTGGCGATCGCATAAATTTTCATAGCGCAAGGGTAAACCAGCGCCCTCGACTTTGCCCGCTCGAACTAAAACCCACATGATTCTTTCAGGATGCACTACCCGTCTGATGCACCTAACCTTTAAGGTATCCAAACGGATAACGGAGTTTCTTGGAGAGGAAACGCTCATGGAAGAAAAGTCATTAATCAA